>JADZET010000088.1 GCA_020850375.1 Phycisphaeraceae bacterium
GAGCGTTGGGGTCGGGGCAACCTCCCAGGCCAGCCAAGCCCCTGGCAACAGCCCGCTCCGGGGGCCGGGGTAGCTAACGCGCATACTCGACCGGCCGCATCTCACGCAGGACCGTCACCCGGATCTCGCCGGGGAAGGTCATCTCCTCGCTGACCCGCCGGGCGATGTCCCGGGCCAGGTAGTTGCAGTCCAGATCATTGACCGTCTCGGGGTCGACGATCACCCGCACCTCGCGCCCGGCCTGGATGGCGTAGGCCTCCCGCACGCCCTTCATGCTCGTGGCAATGCCCTCGAGCTGTTCGAGTCGCTTGATGTACCGCTCGAGCGTCTCGCGTCGCGCCCCGGGCCGGGCCCCGCTGATCGTGTCCGCCGCCATCACGATCGGCGTGTACGGCGAAGTCGCCGGGATGTCGTTGTGGTGACCGCCCACGGCGTTGAGCACTTCCTCCGGCTCGCCGTGCTTCTTGCAGAATTCCATGCCGATCGCCGGGTGCCCGCCCTCGACCTCGTGGTCCATGGCCTTGCCGATGTCGTGCAGGAACCCGCACCGCCTGGCCATGTCCCCGTCGAGCCGCAGCTCCTCGGCAATCACCTGACAGAGGTACGCCACCTCCAGCGAGTGCTTGAGGATGTTCTGCCCGTAGCTCGTGCGGTACTGCAGCCGGCCCATCATCTCCTGCACCTTCGGGTGCAGCCCGCGGATGTTGGCCTCGATCGATGATTCCTTGCCCGCCCGGATGATCCGCCGCTCGATCTCCTTCTGCATCTGCTCGACCACTTCCTCGATGCGGGCCGGGTGGATCCGGCCGTCCTCGAGCAGCTTCCGCAGCGACTCAGCCGCCACCACCCGGCGGATCGGGTCGAAGCACGAGATCACCACCACGCCAGGCGTGTCGTCGACGATCACGTCGACCCCCGTGGCCTTCTCAAACGCCCGGATGTTCCGGCCCTCGCGGCCGATCACGCGCCCCTTCATGTCGTCGCTGGGGATGTCGATCGTGGTGACCGTGTTGTCGGCCGTGTGCTCCCCGGCGTAGCGCTGGATGGCCTGGAGCGTGATCCGCAGGGCGTTGTCCTTCGCCTCATCCTCGGCCCGGGCCATCTGCCGCTGGATGACCTGCCCCGCCTCGTGCTGGATCTCCTGCTCCACCAGCCGCAGGGCCTCCTTCTTGGCCTCCTCGGGGTTGAGATTGCTGATCCGCAGCAGCACCTGCTTTTGCTCCTGGGTGGACTTCTCGAGCAGCTCCTTCTGCTGGGTGATCAGCCCCTCGAGCTCGCCCTCGCGGGCGTCGAGCTTGGCCTCGCGCTGCTTGATCTTGTTGTCGAGCTCGTCGAGCTGCTTCTCCTTGGTCGTCAGGACGTCGAGCTTGCGGTCGAGGTTGTCCTCTCGCTTGGTGACCCGCTGCTCCGCCTCCTTGAGCTGGTTGCGGGCGGTCTCGGTGACCCGCTCAAACTCCTCGCGCCGCTTGGCGATCTCGTTGCGGGCGTCGAGCTCGAGCTGTTTCTGGTAGGTGACGGCCTCGTTCTTGGCGTCACGGACGATCTGCTCCGCCTCGCGGCGGGCGTTGCCGAGGGTCTGCTGGCCCATCACGCGCATCAGCACGAACGTCAGCCCCGCCCCCGCCACCAGGGCCGCGAGGATCAACCCCCATGCCGCGCCGTCGGACATCGCCAGGAAAAGATAGGTCTGCACGCTTATGCCCTTTCACGCCGACGGGCCCTTGGTCAAAAGGACCGCGCCGCACGCCTTAAGTGGCACATGCCTGGCCGCCGCAGAGTATCCCGGACCCTGGGGCATTCACCGTCTTGTTCGCGGACCGAAACAGCGCCGTGCAAAACGAATCACGCCCGCCTGGCCGTCATGACCCCGTGGGGGAACCTTGGTCCGAGCCGGCTCGTCCGTCGCCGCAGGCGCAACCTCCCGCCGATGCAGGCAGGCTCGCACCGATCGACTCCGACCGCACCCGGCCGTCCATCCCCGACGCTAAGTCAAGATTTACCCAGGCGTAATGGTTCATGCCATCCATCGAGGCGTCATCCGATTTCAATCTATTCCGACCCCCTGCTGCTCAGGGACCCGGTCGGCCGGCCTTGGCTCCCGTGAGCCTCAGCCGCGCTGTTCGGTCACGGACAAGGCTCGTTGGCCAGTCACGTGCCGGTGATAAACCCACGGTTTTGGGCCCAAATCACGATCAGAACAGACACCAGGCCCATGCACCCGTCAGGCGTAAAAGTACCTGAACACGATCTTAATCCGGTTTTGACCCCTCCGTCAAGAAGCATATAGAGCTTAATGGGATGTTTTCCACTTTTCCCATCTTCCCGAGGTCCGTTTCATCGCCCTTTGCCGTCTCAGCCCCCGGCTCCGCCGGGGGGTACTTCCGGAGGTCTTCCCCGGGGCGCTTCCGGGCCCGCATTCCCAAACCGCACCTGCCGGATCCCGATCCACACCAGCGTCTCAAACCAGATCACGCTCCCGCAGGTCAGCAGCAGCAGCAAGAGCCAAATCTGTGGCAGGGGCCAGTCCCGAACATCTGGATGCCCGCTCCTGACCCATCCGAAGTAAGCCGTTATCAGAAACACGGGCGTCCACAACCATCCCACCCCGGCGTAGGAACAGATCTGCCTCGCTCTAGCATGGCTGATCGCCCATCCCCGCTTTCCCGAGAAGTAGCAGACCCCCATCGCCTCGATTGTGGTGGCGATCATCAATCCACCCATCAGTAATGCTTCCAGCAGCAGAAGCGAACCAACAAGGGACACGAATGCCACTAACACCGCCTCCACGCTTCGATCATGCTGGCTTACCCAACCACCGGAAACAATCAGCCCAAGTGCAGGCACCACCCCCACCAAACCCACATGACTGAACAAGAATCGCCAGTCCTTCTCTTGATCCGCCTGAAGCAATAAGTGACGAAACGCCCACGACGGCCGAGTCAACACCAGCCAAGTCGTCTTCAGCCAACTTTTAAAGTTCATCTCACGTTGCCAAGGCAGCCCCACCCGCTTCGCCGGGCTCGACTCCGCAATGGCTAGCCCGCATTCCGGGCAATCCCCCGCCGCATCTAAACCCCGCAGCGCATACCCGCACCCCTCGCACCGCGAATCCTCGGCAGGAAACGAGACGTCCAATCCCACCACGCCGCCTCCGTCCCCTACCCCGTACCCTGTACCCCGTACCCCTCTCTCCCCCCTCACCTGCTCAACAGCGGCACCACCATCGCCCCAAAATCCCCGAACTTATCCTTCGACGCCAGTGCGCTCGGGTAGCTCGAAAACTGCCCGACCTGCACCAGGTACCCCGACCGCCCCTGGGCGTCGACGGCCGGCACGATCCGCGGCTGGCCCATTCTGAGCTTCTTCGTCAGGTACCCCACCTGCTCCGCCGCCCGCTGGGCGTTGTCGCGCACGGTGAAGAACCCCGTCTGGAGCGTGAACCCCGTGACCGCCATCATCTCCGTGGCCTGCCGCTTGAAGTTCTCGTCATTGCTCGCCGCCCGGGCCAGCACCAGGTTCGACCGCGCCTGGCTCCACCGTCCCTGCTTCTGGAACTCGATCGCCGAGTAGTAATAGGCGTTGGCCTGATCCTGGCCGCTCAGCCGCTTGGCCGCCTGCTCGTAGGCGATCCCCGAGTCGGCGAACCGTCCCATCGACGCGTAGGTCATCCCCAGCGACGCGTAGGCGTCGCCCGCCAGCTTCTTCTGCGGGCTGGCCGTGGCCACGCCCAGGTACCGCGCCGCCATCGGGTAGGTCCCCAGCCGGTAGGCGCTCAGCCCCGCCAGGTAGGCCGCCTCGTGGTTGGCCTTGCCCGACCCGGCCACCATCCGGGCCATCTGGTAGGACGATCGATAATCACCGCGGTCGTAGGCCGCGTAGGCGTCGCTCAGCGACACCTGGCTCTGCTTGCCCTGGCACCCCGCCAGAAGGCTCAGCCCCGCCAGCAACACCACCCACGTCGCCGCCCTCATCCGCGTCGTTGCGTTTTTCATCATGACTTGCCGTCCTTCCGTCATCCCCCATTCGAAATGATCCTCGACACGCGGCCGCGAACCTATGCTAAATTGAACGAATCGCCGCGTCTACGGTGCCATCAGCCGCCGCGAAACACAACCCCCCCGAAAGCCGCGCCTGCGTTCTCGACGGCCTTCGAGGGTGAACTCAAATCCCCCGGCCCTTTCTTCTCACCCCCGGGATCATACCGCCTATGAGCCTGCTCTGGCCCATCCTCAAGAACGCCCTGACGCATCCCTCCCGCGTCGCCGTCATCGACGACCAGCGCACGCTCACCTACGGCAAGCTCGTCGCCGCCGCCATGTTCCTCGCCGAACAGATCGACCAGACCACCGACCGCCCCCACGTCGGCATCCTCCTGCCGACCAGCAGCGCCTTCCCCCTCGCCCTGCTCGCCGCCTGGCTCGCACGACGCACCGCCGTCCCCTTCAACTACCTCCTGGCCAAGGAAGAGATCAACTACGTCATCCGCGACAGCGAGGTCGACACGATCATCACCGTCGGCCCCATGCTCGACTTCATCCCCCCCGGCAGCATCCCCAGCGGCATCAAGCTCCTACGCCTGGAGAAGACCGACTTCACCGGCCTGCCCCCCCTCCGCTGGCCCCCGCGCCTGCCCGACGACGCCCTCGCCGCCCTGCTCTACACCTCCGGCACCTCGGGCCGGCCCAAGGGCGTCATGCTCAGCCACGCCAACTTCCAGACCAACGTCCAGGACTCGATCATCCACGCCGAGCTCACCGACAAGATGACCTTCCTCGGTGTCCTGCCGCAGTTCCACTCCTTCGGCCTGACCGGCCTGACCCTCATCCCCCTGGCCCTCGGCGCCAAGGTCGTCTACACCGCACGCTTCATTCCGAAGAAAATTGTCGATCTCATCCACCAGCACCGCCCCGACGTCTTTATGGCGGTGCCCTCGATGTACGCCGCCCTGCTCTCGGTCAAGGAGCTCTCCCCCGCCGACGTCGCCGTCATCCGCTACCCCATCTCCGGCGGCGAACCCCTGCCCCGCGCCGTCTACGACGCCTTCCTCAGCCAACTCAGCCTCAAGATCCTCGAGGGCTTCGGCCTGACCGAGACCAGCCCCGTCACCCACTGGTCCCGGCCCGACCGCCACCGCCTCGGCGCCGTCGGACCCGCCCTGCCGCGCGTCCACCACTTCATCGTCGACGACGACCTCCACGCCCTGCCGACCGGGCAGGACGGCGAGGTCCTCCTGGCCGGCCCGAACATCATGCAGGGCTACTTCAAGCTCCCCCAGGAGACAGCCGCCGCCCTGGTCGACATCGACTGCCCCCTTCCGGGGGGCTCACGCTACGTCGGCCGGGCCCTGCGCACCGGCGACATCGGCCGAATCGACGCGGATGGCTTCCTCTACATCACCGGACGTAAGAAGGAAATGCTCATCATCGCCGGCGAGAACGTCTTCCCCCGCGAGATCGAGGAGGTCCTCAACCAACACCCCTCCGTCCGCGACTCGGCCGTCATCGGCAAGAACGACGGCCTGCGCGGCGAGATCCCCATCGCCTTCGTCGAGCTGCACGAGGGCCAGACCTTCGACGAGACCGCCCTGCGCGCTCACTGCCGCGACCGACTGGCCGGCTATAAGGTCCCCCGTGAGATCCGTCACATCGACGCCCTGCCGAGGAATCCCACGGGTAAGATCCTGCGCAGGAACTTGAAGGCCTGATCCCCAGCCGTAAGCCATGCCCACGCCCTCGCCCGATCCTCTGCGTAACGCCTTCGCCGCCCACCCCCGCCAGTGGGCCGACTTCCGCTACGTCTACCCCGTCATCAGCCGCCGGGCCGAGGGCCTGTCCGTCGGCGTCAACCTCAACCCCGACAAGAGCTGCAACTTCGACTGCATCTACTGCTGCGTCGACCGCACGACGCCGCCTGACAAGTCGCCGGAGAAGTCCGCTCAGCTCGACCTGACCGTCCTGCGTCAGGAGCTCGACGCCATGCTCGCGATGGTCACCTCCGGCAGCCTCTGGAGCGAGGACCCCTTCCGCGGCGTCACCAGCGAGTACCACCGGCTCAACGACATCGCCTTCTCCGGCGACGGCGAGCCGACCGCCTGCCCGGTCTTCGCCCAGGCCGTGGCGCTGGCCAAGAAGATCCGTGCCACCCGCAAGCTCGACGCGGCCAAGCTCATCGTCATCACCAACGCCACGCTCTTCGACCGCCCCGCCGTGCGGAAGGGCCTCGACCTCTTCGACCCCCACCACGACGAGATCTGGGCCAAGCTCGACGCCGGCACCCAGGACTACTACCAACTCGTCGACCGCACCACGATCCCACTGGCCAAGGTTCTGGCCAACATCACCACGCTCGCCCGCCAGCGCCCGCTGGTCATCCAGTCCCTCTGGATGAACGTGCACGGCGTTCCACCCACTCCGCAAGAATTCGACGCCTACCTCGACCGCCTGGCCGAGATCCGCGCCGCCGGGGGCGCGCTCAAGCTCGTGCAGCTCTACACCGTCGCCCGCCGGGTGGCCGAGCCCTACGTCTCACCCCTGACCAACGACCAGCTCGACGCCCTGGGCGAACGATTCCGCGGGCGACTGCCCGATTTACCTGTCAAGGTCTACCACGGCGTGCAATAGCCCCCACCGCCGCGTCACGATTTCGTGACGATCACCCATTCTCCCGCCTTTTTGCCTCCCGCCCGGGAATCCCTAGAATACTCCCCCGTGTTTTGAACCGTCCGCCGCGCGGGCGGGCGGAACCTCCTGATACCATCCCGACACTTGCTCCAACCAAACCCCCGGTGAAAGGGTCCGTTTCATGAGTACGGGCGACAAGCTCAAGGGCAACGTCGTCGTCGGCCAGTCCGGCGGGCCGACGGCCGTCATCAATCAGTCCCTCGTCGGCGTCGTCGAGGCCCTGCGCGATAAGCGCGGCCAAGCCAGAATCCTCGGCGCCCACCACGGCGTCAGGGGCGTGGTCAACGAAGACTTCATCGAGCTGCACGAGATCCCCCAGGACCGCCTCGACCGCGTCGCCCAGACCCCCTCCTCCGCCCTGGGCTCGAGCCGTGACAAGCCCGACGAGGCCTACTGCAAGAAGATCCTCGACGTCTTTGCCAAGCAGAACGTCCGCTACTTCTTCTACATCGGCGGCAACGACTCCTCCGACACCTGCCGGATCGTCAACGAGCTGGCCAAGAAGGCCGGCCACGAGCTGCGCGCCTTCCACGTGCCCAAGACCATCGACAACGACCTGATGCACAACGACCACACCCCCGGCTTCGGTTCGGCCGCCAAGTTCGTCGCCCAGGCCTTCATCGGCGACAACCTCGACAACCGCGCCCTGCCCGGCATCAAGATCAACGTCATCATGGGCCGCCACGCCGGCTTCCTCACCGCCGCCAGCCTCCTCGCCCGCCAGAGCGAGACCGACGGCCCTCACCTGATCTACGTCCCCGAGGCCATCTTCGACGTCCACAAGTTCGTCCGCGACGTCGAGGACATCTACAAGAAACGCGGCCGGTGCCTCATCGCCGTCAGCGAGGGCATCCACGACGCCGCCGGCACCCCCATCGCCACCCTCCTCGCCCAGCAGGTCGAGAAGGACGCCCACGGCAACGTCCAGCTCTCGGGCACCGGCGCCCTGGGCGACTTCCTCAGCGACGCCATCAAGAAGCACCTCGGCGCCAAGACCCGCGTCCGGGCCGACACCTTCGGCTACCTCCAACGATGCTTCGCCGGCTGCACCTCGACCACCGACGCCGACGAGGCCCGCATGGCCGGCCGCAAGGCCGCCGAGGCCGCCCTCGCCGGACACACCGAGGGCTCGATCGCCATCCAACGCGTCAGCAGCGACCCCTACCGCGTCGACTACAAGCTCATCGCCCTCTCCGACGTCGCCGCCAAGACCCGAACCCTCGACCCCAAGTACATCCTCGACGGCAAGGACATCGACGAGAGCTTCAAGGCCTACCTCCAGCCCCTCGTCGGCAAGCTCCCGATCGTCGAGACCCTGCGGGCCAGGTAAAAATCACCTCGCCCTCGCGGCGAAACTGTTACGATCAAACCCCTCGCCCAAGCGTGCGGACGCCGACGAGGGGTTTTTGCTGGTTCCCCCGAGCGGATCCTCGATCCGCCGCTGAACACAGGAGTTTGGCGTGATCCCGGTGCATCAATGGCTTGAGGCGTACCCGGTGCTTCTGCTGGTCTTCATCTATTTCGCCCGCGTGACGGACGTCTCGATCGGCACGGTGCGGACGATCTTCGTCGTCCGCGGGCACCGGGGCTGGGCGGCCTTCCTGGGCTTCTTCGAGGTCATGATCTGGCTGCTGGCCGTCTCGGGCGTCCTGACCACCCTCACCGTCGCCAAGATGCTCGCCTACGGCCTGGGCTTCGCCTCCGGCAACCTCGTCGGCGTCTGGCTCGAGCAGAAACTCGCCATCGGCCAGCAGCGCGTCACCCTCATCTCCCAGGGCCGGCACCACTCCGTGGCCTTCGGCCTGCGCCTGGCCGACTACACCGTCACCGAGATCCCCGCCCACGGCGGACACGGCGACGTGGCCATGTGCTTCGTCATCGTCCCCCGCTCGCGCGTCCGCGAGGTCGTCTCCATCGCCCGCGGCGTCGACCCCGAGGTCTTCACCACCGTCGAGGACGTCCGCCAGAGCTCGCTCCGCCGCGAGATCAATGGCCTCGATGCCACGGGCTGGCGTTCCGTGTTCAAAAAGAAATAATGGTCGCACTTCAAGGAGCGAGCGATGAAAACGCTGGAACTGGGAAAAACGGGCGTCCAGGTCAGCGCCCTGTGCCTGGGCACGATGAACTTCGGCACCCGCAACAACAAGGAACTGAGCTACAGCCTGCTCGACCAGTACGTCGCCGCCGGCGGCTCGTTCCTCGACACCGCCAACTGCTACTCCTGGTGGAATCCCCCCGGAAAAGGCGGCGAGAGCGAGTCGCTCCTGGGCCAGTGGCTCAAGGACCGCAAGCTCCAGGGCAAGATGTTCATCGCCACCAAGGTCGGCTTCACCTACCCCCCCGTGCCGACGAGCCTCAAGGCCCCCCTGATCCTCCAGGAGTGCGACAAGAGCCTCCAGCGCCTCGGCGTCGAAACCATCGACCTCTACTACGCCCACCGCGACGACACGGACACCCCGCAGGAAGAATCCCTCGCCGCCTTCGACAAGCTCATCAAGGCCGGCAAGGTCCGCCTGATCGGCGCGAGCAACTTCCTCGCCTGGCGGATGGAGCAGGCCCGCTGGGTCAGCAGCACCCGCAAGCTCGCCAGCTACTGCTGCGTGCAGCAGCGCTTCACTTACCTGCGGGCCAACAGCAGCGCCGACTTCTCCCCCCAGCGCAACGCCTCGGCTGAATTGGTCGAGTGGTGCGCCCAGAACGACCTGACCTTCCTCGCCTATTCACCGCTGCTCAGCGGCGCCTACACCCGCCCCGACCGCAAGTTCAGCCCGCAGTATCAGAGCCCCGACAGCGACGCCCGCCTCGCCGCCCTGCGCGGCGTCGCCCAGGAAGTCGGCGCCACACCGAATCAGGTCATCTACGCCTGGATGCTCGCGCAACCCTCGCCCATCATCCCCCTGATGGCCGCCGGCAGTGCGGATCAGATGAAGGAAAACCTCGCCGCCCCTGACGTGAAACTGACTCCCGAGCAGGTCAAGCGCCTCGACGACGCCGGCGTGCCCCGCCGCTGAGCGCGACGAACTCTACGCCACCTCCGCCAACACCTGCTCCGCGAGCTTGCGCTGCGCGACGTCGGTGAGCTTGGGCAGCGCGGCGTTCAGCAGCGTCTTGGCCCGAGCCGCGTCGGTGACGTAGCGGGCGTAGATCAGGCCCAGGATCAATTCCACCTGCTCACGCTGCGTGTACCGACCGTGGACCTCGAGCATCAGCTCATAGGCCCTGGCGGCCAGGTCGTACCGTCCCTGCGACATCAGCGCGTTGGCGACGTCCAACTGCTCCTGCTGACTCAGCACCGCCTTGGCATCCGCATCGAGCAGCACGCCATACAGGTCCGCCGCGTGCCCGAGGTTCTGCTCCCGCAGCGCCCGGCTGATCTGCCCGCGCAGCTCCAGGATCTGCCGCTGCGCCGGCGTCAGGTCCGCGCCCCCGGAAGCGTTCGACCCACCCGCAACATTTCCCGGGCCGCCGGCCTGAGCCATCCACGGCGCCATCCCCCCCTTGGTCAGCCGTGCGAACTGCCGACGACGACGACGGTGCTCCAAGAGCGCCAAGAGGTCATAAGGCTCACGCGGCGCCAATCCCACCCACAGCGTCACCATCGCCACGCCGAAGCCAAACGCGTACCCCACCAGGTGCGCCAGGTACGCCACCTGACCGATCCCCATCACCTGGTAGACCACGTTCGTCCCGATCTGGAACATGATCAGCACCAGGCTCGAGATCTCGAAGTAATCGACGTAGAAGATCAACCAGAAGAACATCGTCACCTGCACG
Source organism: Phycisphaeraceae bacterium (assembly GCA_020850375.1). The sequence continues at coordinate 10,455 of JADZET010000088.1, forward strand.
CGCGGGAAGAACACCAGGTACGCCCCGGTCACCGCCGCCACTGCCCCGCTCGCCCCCAGCACCGGCGAGGGCTCGACCAGCGCGTGCCCCAGCGCCGCCAATACGCCGCCCGCCAGGTAGAACCCCAGGTACGCCACCTTGCCTAATCGGTCCTCCAGGCTCCCTCCGAAGACATACAGGAACGCCATGTTCCCGATGATGTGCATCCAGTCCGCGTGCAAAAACTGGTAGGTGATGAACTGGTAGAGCTCCGGGTGGTCCGGGTCCAGGAAATACTGCCGGATGCCCTCGTCCGACGGGTCCAGCACCCGGTGCCGCGTCAGCAGAAAGACCACGACGTTCGCGGCGATGATCGCGTAGTTCACCCACGGGCGCGTGCGGTGGCGTCGATCCGTGCCGATGGGAAGAATCAACATGCTCGAGGTCCGCTAAGGCTTGGAGACTCGTTCCGGGGCGGGCCGTCCCACGCCCGCGGCCTGCCATCGTACGTCATCCGCCTTGATGACGGGGGCCGGCAGCTTCACCTCCACCACCGCCGCCTCACCGGCCTCTCGCGTCAGCCGCCCCGTCACTCCCCACCGGCCCACCACGCGATCGTCCTTGTCGCGGGCGGCCAATTCGAATGCCACTTCCTGTACGGCCCTGCCCTGGGCCGGTTCGACCTCCAGGGCCACATGGTCCACCTCGCCACCCGACTGTCCCATCACTCGCACCTGCCCCATCCCCAGCGCCACCCCCGCCGACCAGGCTTCACCGCCCACGAACCGTCCCGTCAGCGTCGAACCCGCCGTGGCCAGCCCTTCCGGCATCGACACCCGCACCGTCAGCGACTCGCGCGGCAGGAGCACCGGCAGGTCCATCCGTGACACCGCCTTGGCCAGGCTCGTCGGCGCCGGCGTCCACATCACCAACTCCAACACCGACCCAACCACCACTTGATCCGTCACGTTCCGCGCCTTGACCACCACCGCCCCCGGAAGTGCCCCCGGAAGTGTCCCCGGAAGTGTCCCCGGAAGTTTCGCCGGAGCGGTGGCCGACCTCGGACCCTCACCGCCGCCACTCACCTGCCCGCCCGGCCAGGTCATCTCCTCCACCAGCACCATGAAGCTTGACGTCGCGGACAGCGGCACGTCGCCCGCCTCCTGCCAGTCGCCCGCTCGCAGCAACACCGCCGGCATCGACACGCGCGCGACCGGCCCAAGCGCCTGGTTGGCCCACCCGCGCGTCGGCTGTGTCTGAGCAGTACCCTCCCCACCCGACAACGCCCAGATCAGCAGCCCCAGCAGGATCAACCCCCCGGCCGCGGCGCTGCCGATCAGCGCCGCCCGGGATCGCATCGCCGTTCGCCACCGCAGGCTCGCGGAGCTGGTCTTGTGCGTGGGCATCACCGACCGGACCAGCTCCAGGATGGAGCTGCCCGTCCGGCTGGGCGATTGGATGGCCGCCTGTGTCTGAGATGGCGGGTTGACCAGCGAGGACGGCGCGGTGGTCGCCAATGGTGTCTGACCTGGAGTCATCGGTGCGGATACCCCGGGAACCGTCCCCGAAGATGCTCCGGTGGATGTGTCGGGGGAAACACCGGGGGCGCCCCCGGGAGCGCTTCCGGGGACACTTCCGGGGGCGGGGGCGGGGATAGCTCCTGGGGGCGACGGCGGCGCCGCCACCGTGCGCAGCACCAAGTCCGACGTCACCGTGAACACCTTGCCGCACTTGACACAACGCACCACCGCTTCGACCCGCACAAACGGGCCGGATCGCACATGACCACACGCCGGACAGGTCAACTGGTACATGCCTGCGCCACTTTAGCACTCCCCGCCCCAGCCTCCAAGGCCGCACCCCTCGCCTCTTTCATCCACCGTCGCCAGATGTCATTGATTCACGTATAACATCCGCCATGCCCCACACACCCCACGACCCCGCCGCCCTTCGGCAGCGCTTCGGCCTGGCCAACGCCCTGGACTTCGACGCCGGCCAGGGCGGCATGACCCGCGCCCGGCTCACCAGCCCCCACGCCACCGCCGAGGTCTACCTCCACGGCGGGCACGTCACCCAGTTCCAGCCCAAGGGCCAGGCCCCGGTCATGTTCCTCAGCCGTCAGAGCCGATTCGAGCCCGGCAAGCCTATCCGCGGCGGCGTGCCGATCTGCATGCCCTGGTTCTCCGACACCCACCCCCAGAAAACCGCCCCCAAGCACGGCTTCGTCCGCATCGAGCCCTGGTCCGTCGTGGGCGCCCGCCAACCCGATCCTGATTCCGTCGAACTGCTCCTCGCCTTCCACTACCCCGGCGCCCCGGGAGCCGGCCTGGAGGCCAAATACGGCCCCTTCTGGCCGCATGCCCTCGACACCAAGCTCACCGTCACCCTCGCGGCCGACCTGAAAATCCGCCTGGAAGTCACCAACAGGGGCAAGGAATCCTTCGACCTCGCCGAGGCCCTGCACACCTATTTTGCCGTCGGCGACGTCCGCCAGGCCTCCGTCCTGGGCCTGGAGAACCTCAGCTACGAGGACCACGTCGGCCCCACGGCCGTCCGCGAACAGGGAGCCGCCCCCATCCACTTCCGGGGGGAGACCGACCGCGTCTACCTCCGCACGCCCTCGGTCTGCACGCTCGAGGACCCCGTGCTCAAACGCCGGGTCATCATCCGCAACACCGGCTCGGACGCCACGGTCGTCTGGAACCCCTGGACCGACCGCGCTAAATCGCTCGCCGACCTGGCCGACGACGAGTGGACCAAGATGCTCTGCGTCGAGACTGCCAACGTCGCCGACCACAAGGTCCGCCTCGCCCCCGGCGCCGCCCACGCCATGAGCGTCGAGCTCGAGGTCCTGCCGCACTGAACGAAAACGGTGTCGGATACCGTTTCGCCTCGATGTTGGCAAAAAATGCCGAGATCCCCCATGGAACTCCCCTTCCGTCAGATCCACCTCGACTTCCACACCAGCCCCGCCATCGGCGACGTCGGCTCCCGCTTCGACCCCCGCAAGTTCGCCGCCACGTTCAAACGCGCCCACGTCAACAGCGTCACCCTCTTCGCCAAGTGCCACCACGGCCACCTCTACTACAACACCCGCCGTCCCGAGCGCCACCCGGGCCTGAAGAAGAACCTCGACCTCCTCGGCGGGCAGATCGACGCCCTGCACACCCACGGCATCCGCGCCCCGATCTACGTCAGCGTCCAGCTCGACGAGTTCGCCGCCGAGCGTCACACCGACTGGATCGCCCGCCAGGCTGACACCAAGCTCGCCAAGGCCGGCGGCGCCTTCGACGCCGCCTGGCACGTCATGGACATGTCCTCGCCCTACCAGGACTACCTCTCCGAGCAACTGACTGAGATTCTCAAGGTTTTCAGGCCCGTCGACGGCATCTTCTTCGACATGTGCTGGAACCAGCGTTCCACGACGCCGTGGACCATCGACGCCATGCGCCGTTGCGGCCTGCACCCCGAGCGAGACGAGGACCGCTACCGCTACGCCGCGCAGATGGCCATGGCCTACATGCGCCGCTTCCGCCAGATGGTCAAAGCGTCGAGCCCCCGCGCCACCGTCTTCTACAACAGCCGCCCCATGGCCGAGCTGCCCGGCGACATCCCCCTGATCGACCACGTCGAGATCGAAGCCCTGCCCACCGGCGGCTGGGGCTATGCCTTCTTCCCGCGCTTCGTGCGCCTCGCCCGCACGCTGGGCAAGCCCTACCTGGGCATGACCAGCCGGTTCCACAAGGCCTGGGGCGACTTCGGCGGCGTCAAGCCGTATGCCGCGCTCGAGTACGAGACCAGCCAGATGATCGCCCACGGCGCCCGGTGCAGCGTCGGCGA
>JADZET010000089.1 GCA_020850375.1 Phycisphaeraceae bacterium
CGTCGATGACGACCATCTCCCACTGGCCGGACTCCGAGCCGTAGGAGCAGTAGACGAGCTTCTTGCCGTCGGGGCTGAAGCTGGGGTGGATGTCCTGGGTGGGGTCGCTGGTGAGCTGGATGGGCTGGCCGCCGTCGGGGTCGGTGAGGTAGATGTCCCAGTTGCCGGCGCGGTTGGAGGTGAAGGCGATGCGTTTGCCGTCGGGGCTGAAGGCGGGCATGCGGTCGGCGGCCGCGTCGTTGGTCAGCTGCTGGACGGCGGTGCCGTCGATCTTCTGGAGGTAGATGTCGGGGGTCGGGCGGTGGCGGGTCGAGGCGAAGACGATCCAGTTGCCGGTCGGATCGACGGCCGGGTCCATGTCGGCGCCGGTGCTGGCGAAGCTGATCTGGCGGAGGTTATCCGGACCGTCGAGCGGGCCGCGGCGCTGGGGGCCGGCGTCGGGGAGCTGGCCGTAGAGGCCGAACTGGGCCATCGAGGGGTCGCGCCGGTTCGAGGCGGGGACGATCGTCGGGGCGGCTGCTGCGGTCGGGGCGGTTGCCTGCCCGGTGTCCGAGCTGTCGGGTCTGGCGGGTTCGTTGAAGCTGACGAACCGGTCGTTGGGAGAGGTCTGGACCGGTGCGGGCTGGCCGGCCTGGGCCTGGCGCTGGCGCTCCTGGTCGAGGATGAACTGGCGGTAACGGGCCTCGACGGAGGGGCTGCCGCCGTCGAGATGGGCGGCGCCGTTGTATTGCTGGCATCCGGCCGAGGCCATGAGCAGGCCGGCGGTCAGGATCGCGATCGTCAGGCGTGATTGGGTCATCCGACTATCCTTCAAACCCCAGGAACCGGCCGGCCGTTGCCGGGGTACGATGCCCAGAACGGGCACGACACCGGTCACGGCGGCGCCGCGGGCCATGGGCTTTATCGGACGACTTCACGCAACCGCTTTAGCTAAGCCGGACTATCCCACCTTGGGTCCGGGGGCGGTTGGTGTTAAAGTAGTGGGTTGACCTAAGCGCTGATCCCGCAACCGGGATAAACCTCGTCAGGTGGGTTATCATTTATGAACCTGCCGTGGGCATCGGGATGTCCGCGGCCCTCCCGGGTCCCCCGGCTACCCGGTTACCTCCCCTCCCCCGCATCCCGGAAACAGGCCCACCCCACGCATGGACATGCCCACGGCACAGGTCATGTTTCGCTGGACGCTCACGGGGCTGTACTTCGCCATCCTCGGGGCGGTGTGCATCTATGGGCTGCACCGGTACTGGATGGTGTGGCTGTTCTGGCGGCACTACCGGCACCCCCACCGACCCATGGGGCGGTTCACGGACCTTCCGGGGGTGACGGTGCAGCTTCCGATGTTTAATGAGCCGGCGGTGGCCCGTCGGGCGATCGACGCGGCCTGCCGGCTGGACTACCCGGCGGACAGGCTCCAGATCCAGGTGCTCGACGACTCGACGGATGGGTCGGACGTGGAAAACCGGCAGATCTGCCGGGCCTGGTCCGAGCGGGGGATCCATATCGAGCACGTCCACCGAGCCAACCGCCAGGGGTACAAGGCCGGGGCGCTGGCCGAGGCGATGCCGGCGGCGGCGGGGGAGCTGATCGCCATCTTCGACGCCGACTTCGTGCCGACGCCGAACTTCCTTAAGCGGACGGTGCACCACTTCACGAACCCGCGGGTGGGGATGGTCCAGACGCGCTGGACGCACCTGAACCGTGACGATTCGCTCTTGACCCGCAGCCAGGCGATCTTCCTCGACGGTCACTTCATGATCGAGCACACGGCCCGCAACCGGGCGAGCCGGTGGATCAACTTCAACGGGACGGCCGGGATCTGGCGCAAGGCGGCGATCGAGGCGGCGGGCGGGTGGCAGGCGGACACGCTGACCGAGGACGTGGACCTGTCGTACCGGGCGCAGCTGGCGGGGTGGGACTTTGTTTTCCTGCCGCACGTGCAGTGCCCGGCCGAGCTGCCGCCGGAGATCATGGCCTTCAAGAGCCAGCAGCACCGGTGGACGAAAGGGTCGATCCAGACGGCGATCAAGCTGCTGCCGACGATCCTGCGGGCCAAGGCGCCGGCGGCGGTGAAGGTCGAGGCGTTCTTCCACCTGACCAGCCCGATCGTGTACCTGCTGATCACGCTGCTGGCGCTGTTGTTCCTGCCGGTGATGCTGGTGAATGCCGAGGGGCTCGGGGGGGACTGGGGCTGGTGGGGGGTGGGGCTGGGATTAGGCTTGTTCTGGCTGGGGACGGTGTCGGCGAGCGTGTTCTACGTCGCCAGCCAGCGGGCGCAGGGATTGGGCTTCTGGCGGACGCTGACGCTGATTCCCTGGCTGATGGGGATCGGGATCGGGATCGCGGTCAACAACGCGCGGGGTTGCGTCGAGGCGCTGGTGGGGCATCGCTCGGCGTTCGTGCGGACGCCCAAGTACAACTGCCAGGCGGGCGGGAGTCGCTCGGCGACGCCTGGATCGCGTCGGCTGCAACTGAGCCGGGCTGGGGTGTTCGAGTTGGTCATGGGGTGCTACATGCTCGTCTGCGCGGTGTGGGCGACGGATGTGCGGCACACGATTGTCAGCGTGCCGTTCGTGCTGATGTTCGCCGGGGGGTACTTCTACGTGGGGCTGACAAGCCTGCACAGCCGGTGGGCGAGCCAGGCGGCGACGCCTACCGCCGCCGTCGCCGCGGCGTAACGGACACATTCCGCCGATCCTCCCTCGAAGCAACCGTCACATGCGTGCCGGCGCGGCGATGCCCAAGAGGCCCAGGCCGGTCTGGATCGTGCGGGCGGTCAGGTCGCAGAGGCGCAGACGGCCCTGCCGCAGGGCTGGGTCGGGGGCGCCGAGGACCGGGCAGTGCTCGTAGAACTGGTGGAAGAGCGAGGCCAGCTCGTAGAGGTAGTTGCACAGGCGGTGCGGTTCGAGGGCGTCGGCCACGGAGCGCACGGCGACGGGCCACTGCAGGAGCTTGAGGACCAGGGCCCGTTCGGCGGGGTCGGCCACGGGGATGGCGGCGCCGGCGGCGTCCTTGGGCGCGAGGTTGCCCTTGCGGAAGATGGCCTGGATGCGGACGAAGGCGTTCTGGAGGTAGGGCGCGGTGTTGCCGTCGAAGCTGAGCATGCGGTCCCAGTCGAAGACGTAGTCCTTGACGCGGTCGTTGCAGAGGTCGGCGTACTTGAGGGCGCCGATGCCGACGGCATGGGCGATCTGTTTCCGCTCGGGCTCGGGCAGGTCGGGGTTCTTTTCTTCGATGATTTTGAGCGCCCGGACCTCGGCCTCGTCGAGGAGGTCCGAGAGCTTGACCGTGCCGCCGTCACGGGTCTTGAAGGGCTTGTTGTCCTTGCCCAGGACGGTGCCGAAGGGGACGTGCTCGGCGCTGATGCCATTGCCGAGCCAGCCGGCAAGCTCGGCGGTCTTGAAGACCATGGCGAAGTGCTGGGCCTGGCGGGCGTCGGTGACATAGGCCAGGCGCGTGCCCTTGAGGACGTCGACGCTGTGGCGCAGCGTGGCCAGGTCGGTCGTGGCATAGAGGTAGCCGCCGTCGCTCTTGCGGATGATCATGGCCGCGGGGTTGCCGTCGCGGTCCAGGAAGCCGGGGGGGAAGACGCACAGGGCGCCCTGGCTCTGCACGGCTAAACCCTTGGTCCGCAGCTCCTCGACGGTGTCGGCGAGCATGTCGTTGTAGTAGCTCTCGCCGCGGAGATCTTCGTCCGTCAGCAGGACGCCGAGGCGGGCGTAGATGGCGCGGAAGTGCTTGAGGGACTCTTCGATCAGGCCCTTCCAGATGGCGACGCTGGTCGGGTCGCCGGCCTGGAGGGCCACGACGCGCCTGCGGGCCCGCTCGGCGAAGTCGGGCTCGGCGTCGAAGCGGGCCTTGGCCTGCCGGTAGAGGGCGTTGAGGTCCTCGATCGGCCGGGATGACTCGGCCGTCCAGCCCTGGTCGAGCAGGTGCTCGAGGAGCATGCCGAACTGGGTGCCCCAGTCGCCGAGGTGGTTCTGACGGATCACGCGGTGGCCCAGGTGCCCCAGCACGCGGGCGAGGGCGTCGCCGATGCCCGTCGAGCGGATGTGGTGGACCTGCATCTCTTTGGCGACGTTCGGGGCGCTGTAGTCCAGGACGACGGTCTGGGGGTTGGCGGCCGGCTCGACGCCTAGGCGCGGGTCGTCGGCCGCGGCGGCGGCCTGGCGGGTGAGGGAGTCGTCGGTCAGGCGCAGGTTGATGAAGCCGGGGCCGGCGACGACCGCGGAGGCGATCACCCCCCCACCGACGGCGGGGAGCTTGTCGGCGATGGCCTGGGCGAGGTCGCGGGGCTTTTGGCCGAGCCTCTTGGCCAGGCTCATGGCCAGGTTGGCCTGGTAGTCGCCGAGCTGGGCGTTGGTGGTGGGACGGACGAGGGGATCGACCGGGCCGAGCGAGGCGACTTGGTCGGGCAGCGCGGCGGCCAGCGCGTCGGTAAGGATGGTTTCGAGCAGGTGTTGCGTGTCGGGCATGGGAGAGTTGTATCGCCCGCGGGGAAGGGACGCAAAGGCTGACGCGATCGAGAAAAAAAACAGCCCCGCATTCGCGTGCGGGGCTCATCGATCCCTTCCGGCGTGCGACACCCATCCCGGCCCGGAGTTGGTCAGGCCTCGGTCTGCGCTTGCAGTTCCTTGGAGCGGTGCTGGAGCTGGGCCTTGAGGCGGGCGAGGATCGACGAGTGCATCTGGCTGACGCGGCTCTCGGACAGGTCCAGGGTGATGCCGATCTCCTTCATGGTCATCTGTTCGTAGTAGTAGAGGATGACGATCAGGCGTTCGGCGCGGGAGAGGCCCTTGGTGATCAGGTCCTTGAGGTCGTCGCGCTGGGCGGCGGTCAGGGGGTTGACCTGGCGGGGGTCCTCGAGGACGTCGATCTCGCGGACGTCCTTGTTCGAGTCGGTCTCGAACCACTTGCGGCTGAGGGAGACGACGCCGACGGGGCCGGCGTCCTTGCGGATCTTGGAGTACTCGTCGCCGGAGAGGTTCATGTGTTTGGCTAACTCATCCTCGGTGGGCTTTCTCCCCATCTTCATCTCCAGAGCCTTGCGGGCGTGCTCGACCTGGCTGGAGCGCGAGCGGACGAGGCGCGGGACCCAGTCCATCGAGCGCAGCTCGTCGAGGATGGCCCCGCGGATGCGCGGGGCGCAGTAGGTCTCGAACTTGACCCCCCGGCCCAGATCGAAAGCGTCGATGGCGTCCATGAGGCCGAAGATCCCGGCGCTCATGAGGTCCTCGACGTCGACCTCGTCGGGGAGCTTGGTGTGGATGCGTTCGGCGTTGTACTTGACCAGGGGCAGGTAGTGCTCCATGAGCTTGTTGCGGACACGTTCGGAGGGGGTTTTGGTGTACTCGCTCCAGGCCTGCTCGATGGCCTTCTCGCTGAGTCGGACGGAGCTGACGGCATGCTTGGCTCTGGCCATGGACCGTTCCTTACTGCCGGGCGGGGGAAAGATCTTCGCCCGGTCTCAAGCGGTGACACGCCGGATCACGCGGCCCGTGCCGGCGGCTGACCCTCGTCGGAGGTCGCCGACGCGTCGGCCGGCTGGGCTTCTTCCTCGTCGGCCGAAGGATGCAGCTTCGGCAGCGGGTGACGCTTCTTGTAGTTGTCGATGTTCTCCTGGACGGCGCGTTCGGCCACGCCGCCGAGCACGCGCCCGACGGGGTAGCAGACGGCCATGGCCAGGATCGCGTTCCAGAGGATCGTCGTGGCCGAGTTGCCCGCGGCCAGACCGACCACCAGCGCGGCGATGAAGCCGGTCAGGGCGAAACAGGAGGCTATGATCTTCGCGGGAATGAAAGAGCACTCCGTTGCTCTGCGAATCAGATGAGCCGACACCGATCGGTGACGATCGACCCCAGGAGATGTCGTGCCCTCGTCCATGAGGGCGCGCTGAAGTTATTATGCCCTAAACATTTTACGGTGTCCAGCCCGGACCGTCCGATACGTGACAATTTCTTCTCCGCCCGGCTCGACGCGCTTCAATTCACCAATCATCCACGCCTGTCCACCAACCAGGCCGTCATGCGGTGCCACAGACCGGCGCCCACCGGCTCGGCGGCGTGGCGGTCCATGCGGTGCGCCAGCTGCGTCAGACAGACGCTCGCCTGCCCGCGCGGGTTGTCCAGCACGAACGGCACGCGTTTGCGGACCGCGGCGGGGACGCGCGCGTCGTGCAGGACGTGGCCGGCGTAGCCCGGGGACAGGTGAAGGAATCGGCGGCAGACGGCCTCGAGGCGCTGGTAGACCGCTCGGGCCTCCTCGGCGTCACGAACCATGTTCACCAGCACGCGCACGTCCAGGTCGCTGCGTCGGCGCGAGGCGGTCTTGATCACCGCGTAGGCGTCGGTCAGGGCCGTCGGCTCGGGCGTGGTGACCACCAGTTGTTGGTCGGCGGCGAGCATGAAGCTCAGGACGTTGGGGCCGACGCCGGCACCGGTGTCGATGAGGATGAGGTCGGCCTGTTCGTCGAGGCGGCGGAGCTCGGTGAGGATCCGGCCGCGCTCGGCCTCGCTCAGGGCGGCAATGGCGGCCAGGCCGGAGGCGCCCGGGATCAGTTTGAAGCCGCCGGGCCCTTGGACGGTGACCTGGGCGAGCGTCCTTCGGCCCGCCACGACGTGGGCCAGGCCGGCCGCGGGGTTGAGGTTGCACAGGACGTCGGCGTTGGCGGTGCCCAGGTCGGCGTCGAGGAGGATCACCCGGCGGCCAAGCTGCGAGAGACGGACGGCGAGGTTGACGGCCATGGAGCTCTTGCCCACGCCGCCCTTGCCGGAGGTGATGGCGATGATGCGGGCGCGAGGATTCGTGGGAATCGGTGCGATCACGGGCGGAGCATCATCCGCGCCGTGGCGGGGGCTGGCAAGGGGGGGGGTAACGGTGGTCGTCCGGGCGAGAAGGGATTCGGGAGGCGGGGGCAGCTCGGGCCTCTCGGCCGACGCCGGACGCACGGGTTCCTGGCCGGCCGTCCGCCATGCCTCCTGCTCAGCCGCCTCGTTCACCAGGCGACGCAACATCTGCGCCTGATCGGTCAGCATCGCTCAACTCCACCCTCGATCGCGTCGACCACCATGGCCGCCAGCCTGTCCGCCCGGCCGACCTCGATGTCCTGGGGGACTTCCTGCCCGGTGGTGACGTAGCTCAATCGTTTGTTGACCAGGCTCGAGACATTGAGCAACACGCCCAGGCTCACCGCCTCGTCGAGCTTGGTCAGAATGATCTTATCGTATTTCAGGCGGGAGAAACGGGTCACGGCGTCCTGGATCGCGGACCTCGATCCGGTCGAGGCGAGGACCAGGTGGGTCTCGTGCGGCTCGACCGCCCTGAGCATGGCGGCGAGCTGGTCGAGGCGGCGGTCGTCGCGCTGCGAGCGGCCGGCGGTGTCGATCAGGATCACGTCGACGTCCCGCACCGCGCGGACCTGCTCGGCGAGGTCCTCGGGCTGGTCGGCCACGCGCAGGGGCAGGCCGATGATCTCGGCGTAGGTGCGGAGCTGGTCCACGGCGGCGATGCGGTAGGTGTCGAGGGTGAACAGGGCGACGCGCTTCTTGGCCTTGAGTTTCAGTTGGGCCGCGAGCTTGGCGACGGTGGTGGTCTTGCCCACGCCGGTCGGGCCGATCAGGGCGATGGTGCGCGGCCGGCCGTCGGGGGTGGGGCCCTGGCCGATGCCGCAGCCGTCGACGGGGATCATGCGGGCGATCTCGTTGCGCAGGGCGGTGCGGACGAGAGACGCGTCGGTCAGTTCGTCGGTCGAGAGGCGGGCGTGAACGTCGTGGACGATCTTCTGGGCCAGCTCCTTGGCGACCTCGTGACTGAGCATGGCCTGGTAGTGCTCGACGAGCGGGTCGGCCAGGCCGGCGACCTCGGGGGTCTGGAGGGTGGCCAGGCTGGTGCGCTGCATGCTGACCACCTGGGCGACCATGCGTTTGACGGTGGCCATCTCGCTGGCGAGCTGCTGATGGGGAAGGTTCGTCTCGATCGCCGACGGCGCGGCGGGCGCCGGAGCGGTTGTCTCGGCTGTCACTTCGCTGGCGACGCGCTGCTTCATCTGGGCCTGGGCCAGGGCGTAGGTCTTGCGGATGAGCTCGCCCGCCGTGGCGTCAGCGGCGAGGGATGATTGGGTCCGTGCAGGCCTGGGTGAAGTGGTTGTGGCCCGCGACGCGGCCGCACGCGGCCCGACGACCCGGCCGTCGCCGGCGGTGACCTCGATCACGCGTCGGGCGCCGAAGCCCAGGATCCCCCCCGCCTTGTAGGCCCGCGTGTGCAGCACGACGGCGTGCGGCCCCATCTGGCGCTTGACCATCGCCAGCGCCTCGACCAATGAACCGGCGGTGAACGTCCGCAATTTCAACGCAGAGCCCCTTCCATGACGCGAGCCGGCGCGGGCTGGTCCTCCAGCTGCACCAGGCCCAGGGATTCGACCTCCACCCCCTTGGAGACCTCGTTGTAGCCCAGCACCGCCGCGATGGGCAGGTGCGGCTCGATGAGCCGACGGACCTGGGCGCGGACCTGCGGCGAGGCGAGCACGACCGGCGGATGGCCGGCCTGGATGAGCCGGCTGATCTCGCGCACGATCGCCGAGACCACGCGGTTGGCCACGGCGGGCGGCATGGACATGGTCGAGCCCTCGGCGGTCCGCTCGATGTAGGAGGCGATGCGGTCCTCGAGGGCCGGGTCGAGCGAGACGCAGTAGAGCCGGGCGGCCGAGGTCGGCGGGGCGTCGTCGTCGAGCGGCTGCACGGGCACGACCTGGACATACTGGTTGCAGATCGTCCGCCGCAGGGCGTTGCGGACGTACTCGGTGAGGACCTCCATGTCGCGGGTGCGCGGGGCCCAGTCGCCGAGCGTCTCGACGATGGCCTCCATGTCGCGGATCGGGACGCGCTCGCGCAGGAGGTTCTGAAGGACCTTCTGGAGGTCGCCGGGCTTGAGGAGCTTGCCCTCGCCGCCGAGGACCTCCTCGACGAGCTTGGGGGACTTGCCCTTGAGCTGTTCGATGAGGTTGGCCGTCTCCTCGCGGGTCAGGAGCTCGTGGGCGTGGTTGCGGACGACCTCGGTGAGGTGGGTCACCAGCACGCTCGCGGCGTCGACGACGGTGTAGCTGAGCGCCTCGGCACGCTCCTTCTGGCCGGGGTCGATCCAGGTCGCGGCCAGGCCGAAGGCGGGCTCGCGCGTCCGGCGGCCCTGGAGCGGCTCGGAGGCGAGGCCGGAGTCCATCGCCAGGTGCTGGCCGGGGTAGACGGCGCCCTTGCCCACGGCGTTGGAGCGGATCTTGATCTGGTAGTCGTGCGGCTGGAGCTGCATGTTGTCGCGGATGCGGACGGGCGGCATGACCAGGCCCATCTCGGTCGCGAGCTGACGACGGACGAGGGAGATGCGGTCGAGCAGGTCGCCGCCCTGGCTGGTATCGACGAGCTTGACCAGGGCGTAGCCGACCTCGAGCTCCATGGCATCGACGGCCATGACCTGTTCGACGGGGGGCGGGGCGGGCTTGGATGCGGCGGCGGCGGCTTGCGCGGCGACGACCTGTTTCTGCGTCTCGCCCTTGCGGGCGGCGTAGGCCAATCCGCCGGTCACGGCCGCCAGGGCCAGCAGCGGCATCGCGGGCAGGCCCGTGAACGACAGCGCCGTGAGAAACCCCGACGTGATGGCCAACGCCCGCCACCGGCTGGTGAGCTGCGAGGCGATCGAGGTGCCCAGGTCCTGGCGTCCGGAGGACCGCGTGACGATCAGGCCCGCGGCCAGCGAGATCACGAAGGCGGGCAACTGGCTGACCAGGCCGTCGCCGATCGTCAGGCGGGTGAAGACATCCAGCGACTGGCCGATCGTCCATCCCTTCTCGAGCACACCGACGGCCAGGCCGCCGATGATGTTGATCAGGACGATGATGATGCCGGCGACGGCGTCGCCACGGACGAACTTGCCGGCACCGTCCATGGCGCCGTAGAAGTCAGCCTCCTGGGCGATCATCTCGCGGCGCTTGCGGGCCTCGGCCTCGTTGATCAGGCCGGCGTTGAGGTCGGCGTCGATGGCCATCTGCTTGCCGGGCATGGCGTCGAGGGTGAAGCGCGCCGCGACCTCGCTGATGCGCGTGGCGCCCTTGGTGATGACCACGAACTGCACGACGATCAGGATCACGAAGAGGACGAAGCCGACGACGAGGTTGCCCGAGGAGACGAAGCGGGCGAAGGCCTCGATGACCTTGCCGGCGACGCCGGAGGCGGCCTCGGCGGTCTCGGCCTCGGCGCCGAGGATCAGGCGCGTGGTGGCGATGTTGAGCACCAGACGGAAGAGCGTCGTGACCAGCAGCAGCGACGGGAAGACCGAGAAATCCAGCGGCGATTGCACGAAGATCGTCGTCAGGAGGATCATCGACGCCATGGCGACGTTGAGCGTCAGCAGCAGGTCCATCAGGAACGTCGGCAGCGGCACGACGATCACCGCCAGCAGCGCGACGATGGCCACGGGGACAAAGAAGGCCTGGTACCGGCCGACGCGGTTGAGCCAGGCGGGCAGAATCAGTTGGGGGGTTTCAGCAGCCATCCATGGCTAACAGAAAGAACGTTAGGGTCATCCTGACCACACTGCCGACGACTTGCTCAGAATAACACGATCAAGCACTTGCGCCACCGGTGAACATTGATCCTCCACATATTTTGTTTTTCTGTGGACATTCCGTGTAAAACTCGCACTCCTCGCGTCGTGATCAGGCGGAGCGACGACCGCTGAGGCGATAGACATACGCCAGGATCTCCGCCACGGCCGCGAAGAACTCCGGCGGGATGAACTGGCCGACCTCGACCTCGCGGTAGAGCGCCCGGGCCAGCTCCTTGCGTTCGACGATCGGGACGCCGTGGATCATGGCCAGCTGGCGGATGCGGGCGGCGAGGTAGTCGGCGCCCTTGGCCACGACCTTGGGGGCGTGCATGGTGTCGCCGTCGTACTGGAGGGCCACGGCGAAGTGGGTGGGGTTGGTGACGATCACGTCGGCCCTGGGGACGGCCTGGTTGACTCGCTGCAGGGCGAGCTGGCGTGCGACGCGGGTGCGGCGCTGCTTGATCAGGGGGTCCCCCTCCATGCGTTTGAATTCCTCGATGATCTCCTGCTTGGTCATGCGCAGGTCGCGTTCGAGCTGCCAGCGCTGGAAGGCGTAGTCGGCCACGCCCAGGACCAGCAGCAGCAGGGCCAGCTTCAGAGCGAGCATGTAGACCATCCAGGCGGCCGAGCCGAACAGGGCCATCGGCTCGAGGGTCGGGAGGTAGAGGATCTGGGGCAGGTCCTGGTAGATGATCCAGGCGGCGGTGGCGCCGAGCAGGCCGACCTTGGCCAGGCTCATCGTCAGCCGGACGGCGGAGCGGGCGTCGAAGAGCGACTTGAGGCCACGCAGGGGCGAGAGCTTGCTCCATTTGGGCTCGAGCGGCTTGGGCGTGAGCAGCGGGCCGACCTGAAGCAGGTTCACCACGAGGCTGACCGCCATCAGGCTGAGCATCAACGGCCCGCCGGCCAGGGCCATCTTCCGCACGGCGAGCATCATCGACTCCCACATGTCGCCGGCGCGGGCGGTGTTGTCCGCCAGCGAGCCGGGCAGAAGGATCTGCATGCTCGAGCGGAACTCGCCGAGCATCCGCAGGCCCATGGCGTAGAGCAGCAGCACCGCCGCCAGAAGGGCCGCCGCGGCGGTCAGGTCCATGCTCTTGGCCACCTGCCCCGACTCGCGGGCCTCCTGACGGCGTCGCGCCGTGGGGGCTTCCGTTCTTTCCTGATCGGTCTCGGCCATCCGTTACTCCCCTTACAACGGCTACACCCCGAAGAACAGCGCCAGCTTCCCGATCGCCTCGCGCATCACCTGCACGAACACCTCGGCCTTGACGGCCATCAGCACGGTCAGCAGGCCGGTCCCGAGCAGGATCCGCAGGGGGAAGCCGATGCTCAGGATGTTCAGCTGCGGCACCGTCCGGGCCACGAAGCCCAGGGCGATGGTCTCGAGGAAGACCAGGCACAGCAGCGGGCCGGAGACGCGCAGGGCCAGCTCGAACATGGAGGTCATCAGGGCCAGGATCAGCTCGACCGCCCGGCCGTGGAGCACGTCCAAGCCCCCCAGGGGGACATGGTCAAAGGTGCTGACCAAGGTCTGGACCAGCACGCGGTGGCCGCCGAGGATCAGGAAGATCATCATGGCCAGGAGGTAGAGGAACTGGCCGACGATGCCGGCCTGGTCGTCGATGTCGGGGTTGTAGAGTCCGGCCAGGCCGAAGCCGAGCTGCTGGTCGATGATCCGGCCGCCGAGGTCGAGGCCCATCAGCGGCAGCATCGCGCCCATGCCCAGCAGCAGGCCCACGGCCAGCTCGCAGGCGACCATCGGGACGAGTTGCCAGATCGAGAGCGTGCCGGTGATGATCCCCAGCATCGCGGCCTGCGTGGCGGGGTCGGCGCCCGCGGGGCGCACCGCTAACAGCGTGGGGTAGATGCAGCAGGCCATGCACAGGGCCATCATCGCCCGCAGGCGCACGGGCACGGCGACCGACGAAAAGACCGGCGCCAGGATGAACAAACCGGCCAGCCTGAACAGGACCAGCGTCCAGGCGGGCAGGTGAGCCATCAGCAGGGGCAGGCCGTCGGGCAAGGATTCTCTCCGGGGGTCGTCGGACGCGGGCTATTGGCCGGTGAACATGCGCTGGGCGTATTCGACGAGCATCCGGCCGACCCAGGGCGTCAGGAGGATGGTGACCACGCCCATCACCACGATCTTGGGGACGAACGACAGCGTCTGCTCCTGGATCTGCGTCACGGCCTGGAGCAGGCCGACGAACAGGCCGATGGCCAGGCCCGCCAGCAGGATCGGGGCGCTGACCAGGAGCATCACGGTCAGGGACTCACGCACGATGTCGGTGGCTTGGTCGAAGGACATGGGAGAAAGGGGTTGGGGTTAAGGATTGGAAGTTGGGGACAAATGGTGACGACTAGGAGGGCGCGACGAGGGGGGCGGCCTGGATGAAGCTGTTAAGGAGATGGCCCGCCACCAGGCGCCAGCCGTCGACCAGGACGAACAGCAGCAGCTTGAACGGCAGACTGATCAGGACGGGCGGGAGCATGAGCATGCCCATCGAGATCAGCACGCTCGAGACGACCATGTCGATGATCAGGAAGGGAAGGTAGAGGCGGAAGCCGATCAGGAACG
>JADZET010000090.1 GCA_020850375.1 Phycisphaeraceae bacterium
GCATCCAGGCCGTCCTCAAGGAGGTCGACAACGAGGAACTCGCCATGGCCCTCAAGACCGCCTCCGAGGAGCTCAAGCAGAAGATCTTCCGCAACATGTCCGAACGCGCCGCCAAGATGATCCAGGAGGACATGCAGTACATGGGCCCGGTCCGCATCTCCGACGTCGACGCCGCCCAGCAGCGGATCGTCGACATCGTCCGCCGCCTCGAGGACGCCGGCGAGATCATCATCAGCGGCCGCGGCGGCGACGAGGGATTGGTCGTCTAAGGCAAATCGCATGACCCCCGCCCCCGCGAAGGGGATCGGGATGGGAGTATTCATCCATGCCCGTCATCAAGAAACAAGGCGCCGCCTCGATGCTCAAGGAGGCGATCGTGCTGGACCTGGGCGACCTGGCCCGCCAGGGCGAGCGGATCATCGCCGCCGCCCAGGAAAAAGCCCGCAAGATCCTCGCCGACGCCCAGCACCGCCTCGAGCAGGAGACCCACACCGCCAAGGACGCCGCCGTCGCCGCCGGCCGCCAGGAGGGTATCGCCCAGGGCCTCGAGCAAGGCCGCGCCGCCGGCCGCCAGGAGGCCTTCGAGACGACCGCCGCCGAGCTCCGTCAGACTCAGCAGACGCTCATCGACCTGGCCAAGGCCTGGGAGGAGCAGCGCGAGGCCCTGATGGAGGACGCCCGCCAGTCCGTCATTGACTTCGCCCTCCAGTTCGCCGAGCGCCTGACCCACCGTGTGATCGAGGTCGATTCGAGCGTCATCGTCGACCAGGTCGGTGCCGCCCTCGCCCACGTCCTGCGCCCGCTGGAGGTCACCGTCCGCATCAACCCCCAGGACAAGCCCGAGCTCGAGGCCGCCGTCCCCGAGCTCCTGGCCGAGTTCAGCCACCTCAAGGGCATTTCCATTGCCGAGGACCAGGCCATCTCCCGCGGCGGCTGCGAGCTCCTGTTCGGCCAGGGCGCCGTCGACGCCACCATCCAGACCCAGATCCAGCGCCTCGTCGAGACCATGCTCCCAGCCGACCCCGGCGACGAGCCCGCCACGGACGAATCCACCGCCGACGCACCCGACCAGCCCAAGGCCTAAATCCCCGGTGAGATGGGAACCCAAGCGATGTCCGTGCTGAGCCCCCAGATCGCCGCCCTGAAGTTGGCCACGCCCATGAGGGTCCGTGGCACCGTCCACGAGGTCCGCGGCCTGGCCGTCCACGCCGCCGACCTGACCGCCCCCATCGGCGCCCTGGGCACCATCCTCGCCGGCCGCGGTGTCGAGATCCCCGCCGAGGTCGTCGGCTTCAGCGACCACGCCACCATCCTCATGCCCCTGGCCCCCACCCAGGGCATCAAGCGCGGCGACAAGGTCGTCATCGACCAGGCCGTGCCGCTGGTGCGCGTCGGCGATGAGCTCATCGGCCGCGTCGTCGACGCCGACGCCCGCCCCATCGACCACGCCGGCCCGGTGCGGCACACGGGCCTGCAATCCCTGACCGCCGACCCTCTCGATCCCCTGCGCCGTCCTCGCATCAACCAACCGTTGGCCGTGGGCATCCGCGCCGTCGACGCCCTGACCCCCCTCGGCCGCGGCCAGCGCATCGGCGTCTTCGCCTCCCCCGGCCTGGGCAAGAGCACCCTCCTGGGCATGATGGCCAAGCACACCGCCGCCGACGTCTCGGTCATCGCCCTCGTCGGCGAACGCGGCCGCGAGGTCCGCGATTTCGTCGACGGCAGCCTCGGCCCCGAGGGCCTCGCTCGCTCCGTCGTCGTCTGCGCCACCAGCGACGAGTCGGCCGTCCGACGCATCCGCGCCGCCCTGACCGCCACCGCCATCGCCGAGCACTTCCGCCAGCAGGGCAAGGACGTCCTGCTGATCATGGACTCGCTCACCCGCTTCTGCCAGGCCCAGCGCCAGGTCGGCCTCTCCGCCGGCGAGCCCCCGACGACCAAGGGTTACCCGCCCTCGGTCTTCTCCATGCTCCCGTCCCTCCTCGAACGCTGCGGCCGCACCGAGCGGGGCTCGATCACCGGCCTGTTCGCCGTCCTGACCGAGGGCGACGAGCTGGCCGACCCCGTCGCCGACGCCGCCCGCGGCGTGCTCGACGGCCACGTCGTCCTCTCCCGCAAGCTCGCCGAACGCGGGCACTGGCCCGCCATCGACGTCGTCGGCTCGATCAGCCGCGTCGCCGATGACGTGACCTCCCGCGAGCACCGCGCCGCCCGCCAGCAGATCATCCGCCTGCTCAGCGCCTACGCCCAGGTCGAGGACCTCTTAAACATCGGCGCCTACGCCTCGGGCTCCAACCCCGACTTCGACCTGGCCATCGCCTGCAAGACGCCCATCGATCAGTTCCTCCAGCAGGGCCGTGGCGAGGTGCAGGGCGCCGCCGACTTCGACCGCACCAGCAAGCAGCTTCTCGCCCTCGTGCAGAACGTCGAGAACTCTCGACGTCAGCTCGATCGTCGCCGCCCCGGCGCGCAGCCGCTGCCCGCCGGCCCCGGCATGTCCAACTCGCCTGTCTCGGGGGGGGGACGGAGGTAGACCGACTCGCCATCCGGCGCGCCGCCCGCTCTTCGTTCGGGCCACGGACGCTGACGCACCGCCCCGACCTCGGGGCCCACGAAAGGAGTCGAACCGCCCATGGCCGGATTTGTCTTCGCTCTCGAGGCGGTGCTCCGCCACCGCAAGATCATCGAGGAGCAGCGCCAGCGCGACCTGGCAATGCAGCTCCGCCACCGCATGATCCTCCAGGACCAGCTCCGCTCGATGCAGGAGACCATCAGCCGCTCGCGTTACCAGATGGCCGACGCCCTGCAGGGCCGGGTGAACCTCGCCGCCGTCGGCTCGTTCGCCCTCTACTCGAGCCAGGTCTCGCAGCGGGCCCAGACGATCATCCGTGAGATCGTCAACGTCGAGGCACGCGTCGACCACGCCCGCCAGCTCCTCCTGGCCGCCACCCGCTCCCGCCAGGCACTGGAATTGCTCAAGGAACGCCGCTACGACCAATGGCGGCGGGCGCAGGAGCGTCGGCGGACCGCTGAACTCGACGAGATCGCCCTGCGTCGGGCCACGCCGGAGGTCGTCCTGGAGACCGCGTGATGCGGGCGTTCTGGACGGCATTCTCAATCGTCCTCTTCCTCAACGTCCTGGCCGTGCTGGGCCTGCTGGGCTATCTGCACTACACCGATCGTCTGGACCGCC
>JADZET010000091.1 GCA_020850375.1 Phycisphaeraceae bacterium
GGGACTTCGACGACACGCAGGAGATGAACTACCGGGGCATCTGCAAGGCCGTCGCGGCCACGGGATATGACGGGTACCTCGGGCATGAATTCAGCCCCAAGGGCGACCCGATCAAGGCCCTGGCCGAGGCGGTGAAGATCTGCAAGGTCTGAGGATCATGTGAACACCTGCCGCACTGGTTCGACGGGGCTGGGAGCGGTATCATCGCGCCCTGATTTCCCCACCCGCGAGCTGGATAAAGATCCCATGACCATCGCCCCGACCGACGCCCCGCCATCAGACGTCTTTGGCGGTCCCATGAGCGCAGCCGTCCACCGTATCGAGGTTTACGCCCACGCCGACCAGCCGGACCCGGTGGCCCAGGGGGTGCTGGCGCAGGCACAGACATACTTTCCGACGCTCCGGTCCGTCCGCACGGCCCGCGTGTACCTCGTCCAGGCGGCGCTGTCGGCTGACGACGTGGCCCGCGTGGGACAAGAGCTGCTGGCCGACCCGATCAACCAGACGGCGATCGTCGGCGCGGCCGAGGCGCCTCATCCGGGAGTGGTGATCGAGGTGCACTACCAGCCGGGCGTCATGGACCCCGTGGCCCAGTCGACGCAAGACGCGCTGCGGGAGATGCTCGCCGGCGCGACGGAGGCGTCCGTTCGGACCGGCTTCCGGTACGACTTCGTGGGTGACGGCCTGGACGCGGCCGCGCTGCAATCGTTCGCCGAGAAGACCCTGGCCAACCCGGTCATCCAGGACATCCACGTCGGCGTGTTCCACCCGGCCGAGTTCCCCCGGACGCACGCCTATCAGTTCCGCCTGACGCACGTGCCGATCCTCAACCTCGACGACGCGGGCCTCGCCAAGCTCTCCCGCGACGGGCACCTGTTTCTGAGCCTCGACGAGATGAAGGCCGTCCAGGAATACTTCCGGGGGCGAGGCGCAGAGCCCACGGACATCGAACTCGAGACGCTCGCCCAGACCTGGAGCGAGCACTGCGTGCATAAGACGCTCAAGGCTCGCGTCGAGTACACGCAGACCGGCTCGGTCGAAGAGGGCACGCCGGGGCCGCGGCAGTGGATGGACCGGCCGAATCATTCGATTCAGCCCGACGGCTCGCTGGTGATCGACAACTTGCTTAAATCGACCATCGCGGCCGCGACGGGCAAGCTCATGGCCCAGGAGCCGCACAAGAGCTGGTGCGTGTCGGTGTTCAAGGACAACTCGGGCGTGGTGAGGTTCGACGACCAGGATGCCGTGTGCATCAAGGTCGAAACGCACAACCACCCCAGCGCCATCGAGCCCTACGGCGGTGCGGCCACCGGCATCGGCGGCTGCATCCGCGACGTGCTGGGCACGGGGTTGGCCGCAAAACCGATCGCCAACACCGACGTCTTCTGCGTCGCCCCCCCGGAAGTTACCGAGGTACCCAAAGGGGTGATCCCGCCCAAGCGCATCCTCGAGCAGGTCGTCGCCGGCATCCGCGACTACGGCAACCGCAAGGGCATCCCGACGATCAACGGCACGGTCTATTTCCACCCCAACTACCTGGGCAATCCGCTGGTCTTCGCCGGGTGCGTGGGGCTGATCCCGTTGGACAAATGCTTCGGCCAGGCCAAGCCGGGCGACCGTATCATCGCCCTGGGCGGCGCGACGGGCCGCGACGGCATCCACGGGGCGACGTTCTCCAGCGCGGAACTGACCGACACCCACGCCGACGAATTCGCCCACGCCGTGCAGATCGGCAACGCCATCACACAGAAAAAAACGCTGGACGTGATCCTCCAGGCCCGCGACCCCCGCATGCCCGACGGCACGACCGGCCAGCCCCTGTTCAACGCCATCACCGACTGCGGCGCCGGCGGGTTCTCCAGCGCCGTGGGCGAGATGGGCTCGCAGGTCGGCGCCTGCGTGACGCTCGAGACGGCGCCGTTGAAGTACGCGGGGCTCTCCTACACCGAGATCTGGATCAGCGAGGCCCAGGAGCGCATGATCCTGGCCGTGCCCCCGGAAAATGTCCCGGCCCTCAAGGCGCTTTGCGACGCCGAGGACGTGAGCCTGTGCGATCTGGGACAGTTCGGCTGGCACGCCGAGGGGCCCGGCGTGGGCGAGCCGACGCTGGTGCTGACCTACCACGGGCAGGAAGTCGGACGTCTCTCGATGCCCTTCCTGCATGATGGGCTGCCTCGGCCGGTGCGCAAGGCGACGTGGAGCCCCGAGGCTGCGCGCAACTCCTCCACGGCGGGCAAACGACTCGCACGCAAGGCCGCACCGGCCGACCTGGGCGTGATCCTGCATGAGTTGCTGGCCCACCCCAACATCGCGTCCAAGCACTGGATCATCCGCCAGTACGACCACGAGGTGCAGGGAGGCTCAGCGGTCAAACCCCTCGTCGGCCCCGGGCAGGACGGCCCCTCCGACGGCGCCGTGCTGCGGCCGAAGCTCAACTCCGATCGCGGCATCGCCATTGCTTGCGGACTGGCCCCGTCACTCAGTGAGACCGCGATGGCCGGCCTCGGCCTGCCGACGCATGGTGACTCGTACGCCATGGCTGTGGCGGCGATCGATGAGGCCGTGCGCAACCTGATCTGCGTCGGGGCCGACCCGCGGCAGATCGCGATCTTGGATAATTTCTGCTGGCCCAGGTGCGATGATCCGCTGCAACTCGGCTCGCTCGTGCGGGCCGCTCAGGGCTGCTACGACGCCTCGCTGACCTATGGCGTGCCCTTTGTCTCGGGCAAGGACTCGCTGAGCAACCAGTTCACCACCGACGACGGACGCGTCATCGCCATCCCGCAGACGCTCCTGATCACGGGCTTGGGCATTGTCCCCGACGTCAAGCGAGCCCGGACAATGGACGCCAAGGCCCCCGGGAATGCTCTGCTGCTCGTCGGCTCGACCGAGTCGCAACTCGGCGGGTCGCAGTACCTCGGGCTGTACGCCGATCCCGCGGCCGACCCTCGCATCGCCCGCGTGGACCTGTCGCTCGGCACGCGTTGCGCCGCGGCGGTGGCGGCGCTAGTCGAGCGCGGCCTGATCGCCTCCGCCCACGACTGCTCGGACGGCGGCCTGCTCGTCGCCGCGGCCGAGATGGCCTTTGCCGGGCGGGTCGGGCTGGACCTCGACCTCGACCGCGTGCCCAGCGGCGTGGCGATCACCCCCGTCGCGGCGGCCTACGCCGAGACGCCCAGCCGGTATCTGCTGGAGGTCGCCCCTGAGTCGATCGACGCCGTCGTCCGGCTGCTGCGGGCGGCCAATGTGCCCTTCGCCCAGGTCGGACGGTTCGCCGATCACCCTGAGCTGCGCGTCCGGACGGACAAGCAGGGCATGCTCCTTCGTGAGTCGCTCGATGGCCTGCGCAAGTCCTGGCTGGGCACGCTGGACTGGTGATGGCTTCACCACCATGAAGACGCCCGCCCAACTCGAGGCCTCGATCGACCGTTTCCGCCAGCGTTTCTGGCTGCGGAGCGGCAAGGGCAGGCCCCCTGTCGGCGTGGCGGACTCGGCCACCTTCATGCCGATTGCTTATCTCAAGAAACCTTTCCCGCGCGATCATGTCGAGCCGAATGACGTGACGCACGAGCTCGTCCGCACGGACTACGAGCACGCGGCCCCGCGCCGGCGCGTGTTCAGCGACGACGAGATGCCCTTCTGCACACCCTGGCGGGCGATTCCCTGGCTCGAGGCGTCGTGCGGGTGCCCGGTGCTGTACGCCGAGGGGTCGCTGCGGCCGGACCACGTCGCGCCGTCCATGCAAGCGATCCTTGACGTCAAGCTGCCCGCGGCGCCGGGGTGGATTGAGCGGATGCACGACCTGACGCGCCAGCAGGTGGCCGGCCTTGCAGGGGCGGAAGATTGCATGGTCTCGCCGTCGATCCTGAGGGGGCCGTCGGACGTCCTCGCGGCGATGCGGGGGCAGACGGAGTTCTTCCTGGACCTGATGGACACGCCGGACCTGGTGGCGAAAGCGGCCGCGAAAGTCAATGACCTGATGGTCCGTGTGATCCGTGAACACTTCGACCTTGTGCCGGCCAAGCTCGGCGGGTTCGTGCACAGCTACGGCTACTGGTCGCCTCAGCCGACGGTCGTACTCCAGCAGGACGCGATGGGCATGTGCCCCCCGGAGATGTACCGAGACATTTTCCAGCCCTTGGATTCGTTGGCCGTCGGGGCGCTGGGCCAGGCTGTGTTCTTCCACATGCACACCACCGGCTACGCCCACCACGAGCACGTGATGGACATCCCCGGGTTGGCGGGTGTGGAGCTGTCAATCGAGTCCACCGGCCCATCGCTGCTCGAGTTGGTCCCCACGCTGCGGAAGATCCTAGAACGCACGCGCCTGATCCTCTTCGCTGAGCATTTCTTCCCGGAACTGCCCGAGATGATGCGGCGGATCCCTCACGAGGGGCTTTTCCTCATCATTCCCGACACGCATATCCGGGATGAAGAGGCGTTCGGACGTTTCCTCAAAGCGATCGTGTACTGAGGCCGCCGTCGCATCACCTCGCCCCCGCCTCCCCCGGCTAGAATGAACCTCACGCATGGCAGGCGAACGCTTCCAACTCGTCAGCGACTATCAGCCCATGGGCGATCAGCCCCAGGCGATCGAAGCGCTGACGCGCGGTCTCGAGGAGGGCCGACGCTTTCAGACCCTCATGGGTGTCACCGGCTCGGGCAAGACGTTCACGATGGCCAACGTCATTGCCCGCCTGAACAGGCCCACGCTGGTCATCAGCCACAACAAGACGCTCGCCGCCCAGCTCTACGAGGAGTTCAAGGAGCTTTTCCCGCACAACGCCGTCTGCTACTTCGTCTCCTACTACGACTACTACCAGCCCGAGGCCTACATCCCCCAGCGGGACATCTACATCGAGAAAGACGCCTCGCGGAACGACGATCTCGACCGCCTGCGTCTGGCGGCCACGACGAACCTCGTCAGCCGCGGCGACGTGATCGTCGTCGCGTCGGTCTCGTGCATCTTCGGCCTGGGATCGCCGGACGCTTATAAGAAGTCGGTCATCAGCCTGACGCGCGGGCAGGAGATCAACCGGCGGGACTTCTTCCTGGCCCTCAATCAGCTCCAGTACCAGCGAGCTGACATCGAGCTCAAGCGCGGCACGTTCCGCGTCCGCGGCGACGTGATCGAGCTGCACCAGGCCGGCGATGAGTTCGCCTGCCGGATCGAGCTTTTCGGCGACACGGTCGAACGGCTCGAGCTCATCCGCACCGTCTCGGGCGAGCTCTTGGGTGAACAAGACTCGCTGTTCATCTACCCGGCCGTGCACTACGTCGTGCCCGAGGACCAGGTGAGCCGGGCGGTCGATTCGATCAGCCAGGAGCTCAAACTGCGCCTCCTGGACCTCAAGACCGAGGGCAAATTGCTCGAGGCCCAACGGCTCGAGGCACGCACGCGCTACGACCTGGAGATGATCCAGAACGTAGGCTTCTGCCCGGGGATCGAGAACTACTCGCGTCACCTCGACGGCCGCCCCCCGGGAGCCAAGCCCTACACCTTGATGGACTATTTCCCCGACGCCGTCGGGGGTGTGTACGAGGGCGGCTACGTCGATGGCTCGCGCGACGACGTGCCGGTGGTCACGCACCGCAACGTGCCGACGGGTGATGGCGGTTGGCTCTTGATGGTCGATGAATCACACGTGACGCTGCCGCAGATGCGCGCGATGTACCACGGCGACCGCAACCGCAAGCAGATCCTGGTGGACCACGGCTTCAGGCTGCCCAGCGCGATGGACAATCGCCCTCTGCGTTTCGAGGAGATCGAGCAGGTCTGGCCGCAGGTGGTCTTCGTCTCGGCCACGCCGGGGCCTTACGAACTCGAGAAGTGCAGCGGCGAGGTGGTCGAGCAGGTGATCCGCCCGACGGGGCTGATCGACCCGGAGATTTCCATCCACCCAGCGGCCAATCAAGTCGCGGACCTGATCGACCGCATCCGTGAGCGTGCCGCGAAGGGCCAGCGGACCCTGGTCACCACGCTGACCAAGCGGATGGCCGAGGACCTGACCGGCTACTTCGCCGAGCAGGACCTCAAGTGCCGGTACATGCACAGCGACATCCAGACGCTCGACCGCGTCGAGATCCTTCGGGCGCTGCGGGAAGGTGATTATGACGCGCTCGTGGGCGTGAACCTGCTGCGCGAGGGGCTGGACCTGCCGGAGGTCTCGCTGGTGGCGATCATGGACGCGGACAAGACCGGTTTTCTGCGCAGCGAGACGAGCCTGATCCAGACCATCGGCCGGGCCGCCCGCAACGTCAACGCCCAGGTGGTGCTCTACGCCGACACGGTCACGCCGGCCATGCGGAAGGCCATCGACGAGACGAACCGTCGTCGGACGCTCCAGGTCGCTTACAACCAGGAGCACGACATCACCCCGCAGACGATCCGCAAGGCGATCCGCCGGGGCATGGAGTTTGAGCTGCGCGCCCAGCGCACCGCCCGGGAGGCGATCCAGGCCGACGAACGCGAGTACGAGGTGACGGAGCTGCTGGCCGAATTGGAGAAGGAAATGTTCGAGGCGGCCGAGCACCTGGAGTTCGAGAAGGCCGCGGCCATCCGAGATCGGATCAAGGAATTGCGATCGGCCCCGACGGTGCAGAGGGTCAAACGCCAGAGCATCCAGGAGGCCAAACCGCCGCCGGGCGCCCCGGGCACACGGGTGATCAAGCCGCACAAGAAGCGTTCGGGCCGATGATCACGATCCGTTTCTCACCTCTTCTGTCGAGGGTTTCATGGTCAGATCACGATGGATCGTCCCGTGCCTTTTCCTGCTGACGTTGGCTGTCCACGGCCAGTCGGCTCCACCGTCGGACAACGCCCGAGGGCTGATCGCCCTGCCGCAGGGCAAGGGTTCGATCTTCCTCGCCTGGCGGCTGCTGCCGGACGATGCGGTGGACACCGTGTTTCGTCTGTACCGGTCGGACACGCCGACTGGTCCTATGAACCTGATCGTCGAGACCTCGTGGACGAGCCACCTGGATCAATCCCCGGGCCTGATCTCCGGGCGCGGGGTGCGATATCAGTTACGGGTGCTGCGCCAGGGCAAGGAGGTGGTGGCGCTCGACCCCGTCCCCGTTGTTCCGCAGGACGATCGGGTCGACGGCCTGCCGCTGACGACGGATATCGAGCCGGAGGTGCAGACCGTCGATGCCCGGCGGCACGTGGACCGCTGCGTCCCGGCCGACCTCGACGGGGATGGCGTGCTGGATTACGTGGTCATCTTCCCAAAGAACTCCGTCGATCCTCACTACTGGAAACCCTCGAAGGAATCGCTCAAGCTGCGGGCGATCAACGGACGGACGGGGCGGCCGATGTGGACGTTCGACCTGGGCAAGGGGATTGAGATGGGCGTCTGGTACTCGCCCTTCGTCGCCTACGACCTCGACGGCGACGGTAAGGCCGAGGTGGTGACCAAGACCAACGCCAGGCCCGTGCTGGCGAAGTACAAAGAAGGCCACCGCGTCATCGGCGGGGCGGAGCGTCTGACCGTCCTGGACGGCGTGACCGGCGAGGTCCGCGCCCAAGCCCCGTGGCCCGACCGTGGCGGCCTGGGCGACTACAACCAGCAGAACCGCAACCTCCTGGCCGTGGCCTACCTTGACGGTCAGCGGCCGGCGATCGTCATCGACCGTGGCACGTATGAGCACGTCAAGATCGAGGCCTGGCACTTCGACGGTCGGGAGCTCTCGCTCAAGTGGAGATGGTCGACGCTCGACGAGGGCATGGCCAAGTACGCCGGCAGCGGCGCGCACAATTCACTGGTGGCGGACATCGACGGCGACGGGATGGACGAGTTCTTCTGGGGCTGCGTCTGCCTCGACGGCGACGGGGAGGCGGCCAGGGTCAAGTGGGCCGTGTGGATGCCAGGCCACGAGGACGTTTATACCCTCGGCCATGTGGACACGCTGACGATGGGCGATATCCGGCCGGACCTGCCGGGTCCTGAGGTCTATTACACCATCGAGCACAACTTCGTCGCTGAGCTCTACGCCTGGAACACGCCCGACCCGCGCCGCGGGGCGCTCTACGTCCAGGCCGACGGCACGACTCACTGGGTCTACACCCAGGGCAAACACGTCGAGGGTGACACGGCCGAGGTCCTGGTCGATCCCGACCACCCCGGCTGGGAGTGCTACTACCACGAGTCCGACGGTTCAACCAGCCGGCTCTGCAAACCCGACGGCTCGATCATCGCCGACAACTTCCAGATGCCTAAGACCATCGAGTGGGACGGCGACGAGGCCCTGGAGATCATCGACGAGAACGGCAATATTTACGACTACGGCCAACCCCCCATGTTCAAGATGGGCGAGCACGCCTGGGTGACCATGTCCGTGGGCGATTACGTCGGCGATTTCCGAGAGGAAATGATCGTCCGCCAGCCCGACGGGTCACTGAAGCTGCTGGTCAACACCACGCCGATCGAGGCCCGGCGCGTCTCGCCGCTCTACGAGCGGACCTATCGCCTGAGCCTGGCGGCCTACGGCTCGGGCTACACCGGCGCCCCATCGCGCGGCGGGCGGACGTGGATGAAGCAGGCGCAGACGCTGCCGGCGTCGTCCGCGCCGTAACAGTTGGGACAATAGGAAACACCACACGCGCTATGGCACGAAGTTGCCTGTCAGACGCTGCGCATGAGCGTCATGTTGAAGCGACCGAACTGACCGTAATCCTTCTGCTCCTCTGCCACCTGCGTAAAGCCAAGTTCCCGGTAGTAGGCTGGCAGAAACCCTTGGTGGTTGACGCACGTCAGCCAAAGGGGCTGTTGCCGAAGCTGTGTAATTGCCTGCATCACAGATCGTCCGATCCCCCGGCCGGCAAAGGTTCTTTCTACTGCAAGGGCATGCACCCAGAGCACCGGTTCCGGCCCGGTATGCGTCTGCCACTCCTGATCCACCTGCGTGACCAGCGAGACGACCGCGGCGAGCTTTCCTTCGACCAGGTAGTGGTAATTGCACCCCTGCCGCTGCCATCGCTCATATACGGATCGTGGCAACGGACGGAGCCACTGACGGATGCCACGAGCATTGAGCCAATCGGTCACTCGCGTGAGAACGGCATAGCACGATTCGAATTCAGCGTCCGTGGTCTGAGCCAACATGTCCCTGGTCCGTCCTGGACGTCTGCGGGCTCCGAAGTCGGCGCATGCGGTCTTGGATACCCTCGTCCATGTGGATTAGGGTAGCCAGAGCGGCCAGGAAAGCATATGGCGGTTCGGCGCGCCTAGATCCCCCACGCGTCCTTGGCGGTCTGCATGTCCACCTGCTTGGCGGGGTCCTTCATCCAGGCGTAGTGGCCGATGGGGTTGTCGCCGATCCAACGCTCGTTGACCGGGTCGGCTGCGAGTCAGGCGAGACATTCTCGGCCATCGGATCCTCACGACTCGACGCCGGACGACTGGCGGTACTGGCCCGGGGTCATGCCGGTGAGTCTGCGGAACTCGCGGCCGAAGTGCGAGGCGTCGACGAAGCCGCAGTCGTAGGCCACGGTGGCCAGGGGCAGGTCGGTCGAGATCAGTAGCTGCTTGGCCCGGGCCACGCGGGTGCGGCGGATCTCCTCGGCCGGGGTGTAGCCGAGCACGGCGTTGAAGTGGTTCTCGAGGGTCCGGCGGGAGATCTTGAGCTCGTCGAGCACGTCCTTGACGCTCAGCGACCGTTTGGTGTGATGGTGGATCAGGCCCACCGCCCGGGCCACGATCGCGTCGTCGACGGCCAGGATGTCGGCCGACTGGCGGAGGATCAGGCCCTTGGGGGGAATGATCATCGGCGGCGTGGGCTCGTGGTCGCCGGCCAGCATGCGATCGAGCCGGCGGGCCGCCTCGTGCCCGATCCGCTCCGCGGCGACGGCCACGCTGGCCAGGGGGATGTCCCTGTGACAGATCAGCTCGTCGTTGTCCACGCCGATGATGGCCAGGTCGTAGGGAATCCGCAGGCCCGCGTCCAACCCGACGAGCATGGCCCGCGAGGCCGCGGTGTCGTCGCAGCACATCAGTGCTATGGGTCTGGGCAGGGTTTCGATCCATCGCCCGATCTCGGCCATGGCCTGGCCCCCGGCAATCCACAGCTCGGCCGGTCGGATCCCCTTCTTGACCGCCGCCTCTTCGAAGCCCACGTATCTCTCGCGGGCGTACCAGGCGCCGCAGTAGCCCAGATACGCCAGGCTGCGGAGCTGACGCGAGATGAAATACTCCGCCACGGTCCGCCCGATCGCCTGATGATCGGAGAGAACCTGCGGCAGGTCGTCGACGGCCAGGGCGTCGCCGACGTTGATCACCGGGAAGTCCAGGTTCCTCAGGGGAGCGACTTGCTCGGGCCGGTTGACCTGCACGATCAGTCCGGCAAGGTCGTGGGTCTGAGTCTTGAGGTCAAAGGCGTGGATGGGATCGAACATGAGCATCCAGCCGCCGTGCTTGGCGACGTACTGGAGCACCCCACGGAGCACGCCTCGGCCATAGGCGCCGACGCCGTCGACCGCGACGCCGATGCGCAGTCGGCCTCCATAGACACGAGGGACCTGTTTGGCGGGGAGTTTGAGTGTCACGGCCGGACATTCTAATACAGAACGCCTCGGCGCGCATGGTACGGATGCGAAACGGCCGCCGTGGCGCCCGCAGGTCGCGCCGGACGGACGGGCCCTTGCCCCCTACTCGATCCCCCATGCGGCCTTGGCCGTCTCCATCGAGACCTGCTTGGCGGGGTCCTTGAGCCAGGCGTAGTGCCCGATGGGGTTGTCGCCGACCCACCGCTCGTCGACCGGGTCGGCCGCGGGCTGGAAGCGGATGTCGGCGCTCAGGCGGAAGCGATTGGTCGTGTTCGTCGTCGAGGCGTGCATGGTGTACATGCCGAAGATCATCACGTCCCCCGCCCCGAAAAAGGGCGTGGTCAGCCAGCGCCCGCCGTACTTCTCGATGATCTCCAGGGGGTCGTCGCTGAACCAGCCCTGCACCAGGTCGCGGTCGACGTCCATCCGGCCGTAGGTCCGGCGGACTTTTTCGAAGCTCGGATGGTTGTGCGACCCCTCGCACACGGCCAGCACGCCCTGCTCGATCGGCGTGTCGCCCATGGGGATCCAGGTCGTGTGCAGCCGGTCCGAGCCGCGACCCATGTAGACCACGTCGTAGTGGGCGCCGGTGAACTGCTCGTGACCGACGGCCCGCATCCACTTGTAGTCGAAGGTCAGGGCACGTTCGCCGAAGAAGCCCTCAAAAAAGCGGAACAGCTCCTCGCTCTCGAGGACCGCCCGCAGGTCCGGGTGGTGGGTGACGCCCTTGCGGCCCATCAGGCCCACGCTCTTGCCGCCGCGGGGCATGACGCCCTCGAGGACGGGCGTGCCGGGCGTCAGGGCCCCCTGCTCGTCCATGAACTGCATGACGGTCTGGCGGGCCTGGATCACCTTCCGGGGGTCGATCAGGCCGCGGAGCAGGAGGTAGCCGTCCTCGGCCATCCGGCGGCGCAAGGCGTCGAAGTTCCCCAAGAGGTCGGTCGATTCGCGCAGCTCGCCGAGGTGCGACCCGCCGAGTTCGAATTCACGGATGCCCATTTTGACTTTCACGAGGCGCCTCCTGGGGGTCGGGGGATAGTCTTTTGATGACTGAATGATCGCACGGATCTTCTCGGCGGCAATAGACTTCGTGGCCGACAAGATGTATGTTTTGGGCATGGCTCTTCGTCGCCAGGACATGACCGAGGGCTTTCAGAGCAAGACTCAAATCCATGATTGGAAGTCGTTTGGCATCATCACACAGGCGGGGAGACTGAACAAAGGCCCGCATGCGTGCACGGAAAAGATGCGCGTTCTAGGTCGCCATGCGGCCGTGCTGGTCTATGAGGGGGAGGGTTTTTACGAGGACGCCAAGAATCCCCGAGAGCAGGTCCACGCGGGGGACCTGATCCTGATCGTCCCCGACCTGCCGCACTACTACGGCCCGGGCGAGCAGGGCTGGCGGGAGATCTACTTCGTCTTCACCGGTCCGCTGTTCGATCTGTGGGAGCGAGCGGGACTGCTCGATCGTCGCCAGCCGGTTCGTCACCTGCGGCCCGTGGACCATTGGCTGTGGCGGTTCGAGTCGGTGCTGGGCGCGCCCGAGGCCCTGGGCTGGGCGCCGCCGCTTCTGGAGACCTGCCGGCTGCAGATGGTCCTGGCCGAGGCGTTGACGCACCGTCCCACCGGCCCGAGCCAGCAGGACGTCGAGTGGGCCACGCGGGCCAAGGCCCTGCTCGAGGCCGACCTCCGCCACCCGCTCAACCTCCCGGGGGTCGCCCGCAAGCTCGGGACGTCCTACAGCGTCTTCCGCCGACGGTTCATCCAGATCGCCGGCCTGCCGCCGGGACAGTACCGCTCGGTGCGCCTGATCGACCGGGCCAAGAGCCTGATCCAACAGACCCGCATGACGGACAAACAGATCGCCGCTGAGCTGGGCTTCTGTGACCCCTATCACTTCTCTCGTCGCTTCAAGCAGATCACGGGGCAGTCGCCGCGGCAGTTTCGGCAGTCGCTGCCTTGAGCATTGAGCTTCGATGTGTCTCTCGCATGAAGCGTCCGGGACCTCTATACTTTTCCCTGCGGCTTGCCTGAATTGCCCTGCTCACTCTTACACCGGACATCCCCATGCCCAACGAACAACCCCCGAAGATTCAGATCGACAGCGACTGGAAGGCCCAGGCCCAGGCGGAGAAGGAAAAGCTCGCCCAGAAGGCGCAGTCCGCGCCGGCCGGGGGCGCCGCGGGCGGGTCGAGGGCTGCTTCCGGGGGCGGGGCCGGGGGCGGCGGCGGACCGCCGGCGGACTTCACCACGCTCGTGAGCACCATGGCCACGCAGGCATTGCTGGCCATGGGGCTGATCGCCGACCCGCGCTCGGGCCAGCGGTACCTGAGCCTCGACGTCGCCCGGCACCACATCGACATGCTCGCGGTCATCGAGCAGAAGACCAAGGGCAACCTCACCGAGCAGGAGCAGGAGCTGGTCTCAGGCACGCTCTACGAGCTGCGGCAGCACTACATCCAGGTGGCCAGCACCAAGCGTGGGTGAGCGGACAACCCCAGGCTCGCATTGGTTTTCCACTTCCCGAAGGACTCCGCCGGGGCATCGGGGCCGATTTTGAGGCCGCTTCCGGGGGCGATTTGAAAAACATCCAGAGTTGACTATCGTTTGTCCTTTAGTTCGAGTCGGGGGATGGGACGCCGGAGCACCAAGCCAGGGTGCTGGTTATTCCCTCCCCATGCTGACGCCCGGTCAATCCCCAGCGTGCGTTGCAGCACGCTCAGGAAAGGACGGTTCACGTGTCCGCCCACGCCACCGCTGAAGTTGCCACGACGGCTCCCACCCCCGTGCTCTGCGGCAAGTACCACTTCCTGCTCCGCAGGCTGCACTCGCTGACGGGCATGGTGCCCGTGGGCGTGTTCCTCTGCTTTCATTTGTTCACGAACTTCCAGATGCTCGTGGGCAACTTCCAGCACGAGGTGCGGTTCATCCACGACATGCCGGCCCTGCTCTTGATTGAGATCTTCGGGCTCTGGCTGCCGATCGGGTTCCACGCGGCCCTGGGCGTGGTCTACACCTTCACGGGCGTGCCCAACTCGGCGGCTTATTCCTACCAGGACAATTGGCGTTACACGTTCCAGCGGATCACGGGAATCCTGGCCCTGCTGTTCATCTTCGTCCACGTGGCCAAGCTCCGCTGGGGCTGGACGTTCGGCGGGATGCTCGACACGCCCTTCTACCTCTCGGGCCCCAACGGCGAACCCCTGGCCACGGCCACCACGGCCATGGCCTTGCAGCACGCCTTCCCGATCGTGGCCATCGGGTACATCGTGGGCGTTTATTCCTGCGTCTACCACTTCGCCAACGGGCTGTGGACGGCGGCGATCACCTGGGGGCTGACGGTCAGCGTGGCCGCCCAGAAGCGATGGGGCCAGGTGTGCGCGGCCGTCGGGGTGGCGCTGGCGATCTTCACCGCCGGGGCGCTCTACGCCTCGCTGACGTACAAGGTCACCGACCAGGAGCGGGCGATGGTCGCTCAGCTCGAGCAGGCCGGGGCTGCCGCAGAGGCCCCGGCGATGCCGAGCCACTGACCCGCGATGCTCGCCCGTTGTTCCGCTCATCACGCCAACCCAACACCCTCAAGGTGATTCACCCATGGCCTCCAACGCACCTCGCATCATCATCGTCGGTGGCGGTCTGGCCGGCCTGGCCGCCGCGATCAAGGTCTCCGAGGCCGGCCTCCAGGCCGACCTGTTCTCCATGGTCCCCGTCAAGCGGTCCCACTCCGTGTGCGCCCAGGGCGGCATCAACGCCTGCAACAAGGTCGCCCGCCAGCAGGGCTACTCCGAGTGGATGCACTTCGACGAGAC
>JADZET010000092.1 GCA_020850375.1 Phycisphaeraceae bacterium
AGCGTCCCCACGGCTCGCTGGGCAACCTGGCCCCCCGCGAGTTCGTTCGCTCAGGCCAGGCTAGCCTGGCCTGAGCGATGCAGCCCCATTCTCACTATGGTTGGATCAACAATTGGGGCAGGACCAACTTCTCCCTCACCCGCCTCGAATCCCTCTACCGCTCCGACCTCGCCCACGGCATCGGCAACCTCGTCAGCCGCCTAGCCACCCTCGCCTCCCGCATCGATTACCTGCACCCCCCCACTTCTGACCAACCCTCCGCCCCCGAGGGCTACCACGCCGCCCTCGAATCCTTCGAGTTCGACCGCGCCCTGGCCCTCCTGCGCGCTATCGTCACCGACCTGAACCTCGACATCGAGCACCACCGCCCCTGGCAACTCAAAGCCCCCGCCGAACACCCCCAGCTCCGTCAGCTCCTCGCCCGCTGGCTCGCCCAGCTCCACGTCTTCGCCACCTGGCTCGAACCCTTCCTCCCCGCCACCAGCGTCGCCATCAAATCGCGCCTCTTCACCGGCCCCGTGCGCCCCGTCGCGCCCCTCTTCCCTCCCCTATGACCCGCTCCCGCACCGTCCCCACACCCATATCCCAATCGCCGCCACACTCGCCCCCACCATATTCGACACCAGGTCCCACCCCGTGTTCACATACCCCCCCACATTCGTGCTGGGGATCAAGAGCGTCGCCGCGAACTCCACCACCTCGTTCATCGCTCCCAGCCCCATCCCCCCCAGCGCCGCCAGCACCACCAGCCCCCCCGTCGCCCGCCTCACGCGCACCCCCGCCGCCAGCCCGAACCAGCAAACCCACGTCGCCACACCGAACCCATACGCGTGCACCACGTGGTCATACTTCAGATATCCCGGCACGATCCACCAGCTGTACAGCACCCGCTGCTCACCCTCGATCGCCCAACCCCCCGGCACCGGCATCAGCCCCCCCAGCATGTGCGCCAGCCCCCACACCGACAACGCCCCGAGCACCCACGCCGGCAGCCGCACCGACGCGTGCACCCCCAGGATCCCCCCGATGATCACCCCCATCGTCGCCAGGTAGAACACGAACTCCTTGTTCCCCGTCCAGATCGCCGCCGCCAGCGCCCCGACGAGGTACACCCCCGTCCCCAACGCCACCCACCCGATCGCCGGGCTCCAAAATGCCCCCCGCCCCATCCCCGCGTCATCCCTGCGCTCCATCGAATATCTCCTTCCCAGACCCAGCCGACCCCGCCCGATCATGCCCGGGCGACATGTCCCATTTCACAGACGCCGCCGCTCACTCCCTCATCGCCGCCTCGAGCTCCGGCACCCCCTGCTCGATCACCCGCATCCCTCGCCACCCGCCCCCGCGGAACCGCACCAGCCACACCCCCGACAGCAGCACGATGAACACCATCGCCGTCCCCCAGAACATATACAGCCCGCCCCCCCTCCACCCGATCACCAGCAGCGCCAACAGATACACCAGGTGCATCGCCCCCGACCCGATCAGCAGCCACCGCGTGTCCCCCGCACCCTGCAACGCCGACATCAAGATCATGTTCACCGCGTCCACCACGCAGTACGCCGCCACGAACCACAGCAGCACCCCGCACACCCGCTG
Source organism: Phycisphaeraceae bacterium (assembly GCA_020850375.1). Next base: position 1,600 of record JADZET010000092.1, read on the forward strand.
CAGCTACTCGTACTCCCCCGCCCCCACCCCCGACGACCCCAGGAACATCCCCACCAGCGCCCGCGGCGCCAGCACGAACGCCGCCGCCATCGTCACCATCCACACCTCCGCCATGACCAATCCCCGCCACGCCACCCTCGCCGACTCGTCAGGCCGACCCGCCCCCTGCGCCTGACCCACCAGCATCGCGATCGCCGTCGACAGACCGATCACCGGGAAAAACGCCATCCCGTTGATCCGCCACACGATGTTCGACGCCGCCAGCGCACGCTCCCCCAGTCGTCCCAGGATCAGCATGAACGCCGTCCACGCCACGATCTCGATCACGAACCGCACCCCGTTCGGGAACCCATACCTCGCCATCCGACGCATCAGCCCCCAATCGATCCCCCGATCCACCCACGTCCCAAACCTCTCCCGATGCCTCCTCCGCAAAAACAGCACCCCCAACACCCCCACGATCACCCCATGCCCGATCACCGTCGCCCACGCCGCCCCCGCCATCCCCATCTCCGGCAAGCCCCACTTCCCGAAGATCAGCCCCCAGTCCAGCACCGCGTTGACCCCCGCCCCCGCGAACTGCGCCACCATCAGCGTCACGTTGTCATGCCGCCCCGCGAAGAACCCCGACAACGCCGAACCCACCAGATACAGCACGCTGAACCACGCCAGAATCCTGAAGTACACCACCTCCAGCTCCGCCACCTCCGCCGGATGCCCCAGATGCCGAAACACCTCGCTCACCGGCCCCGCCAACGCCCCCAGCACCACCCCCGCCGCCAACCCGATATACATCCCCTGCCACACCGCCGCCCCCACCCGTCCCGGACGCCCCGCCCCCACGTACTGCGCCACGAACGTGTTCGTGTAACCGCACAGTCCCATGAACAGACCCAGCATCGTCCAGAACGTCATCCCCGCCGGACCCACCGCCGCGATCGCCCTCGTGTCGTAGTGCGCCAGGAACAACCCGTCGACCACGTTCATCAGCATCACGCTCGTGCTCGACAAAATCAGCGGCCCCGCCAGCCGCAGGATCTGACCATGCGAACCCACAACCTCCCGCCGCGCCGCTTCCATCCACGACACCGCCTTCTCAAAATAACCCCGCACCCAACCCTGCAATTCGCCCCCGCCTAAGCCCAGGCATGGCATGCCTGGGTGGCCTTTCCCAAGCCCAGGCATGGCCATGCCTGGGGCCTGCTCGACCCCTCGCCCCTCACATCCCCCCCGACGGCGGCCTCTTCCGCGACCCATTGACGAACCGCCTCTCCACCCTCCCCAGCACGCTGAGCGTCACCAGCGCCACCCCCGTCACCACCACCGCCGCCACCCACAGGTTCACCGCCACCGCTATGCCTATCCCCGCCGACAGCAGGATCGTCGCCGCCGTCGTCAGCCCCTCGACGTGATGCTCCTTCCTGCGGAACATGATCGTCCCCGCACCGATGAACCCGATCCCCGTGATGATCGCCTGGATGCTCCGGATCGGGTCCGCACGCACCAGCCCCGTCGCCACCCCCTCGAACGACTGCGCCATCAGACCGCTGATCCCCACCAACAGCGCCGACGTCGACGCGATCAGGATCTGCGTCCGCAGCCCCGCCGGCTTCCCCGCCCGCTCACGCTCGAGCCCAATAAGTCCCCCCAAAAACCCCGCCATCAGCACCTTCACGATCACGTCCACCTGCTGCGCGATCGTGTCCGAGTTGTACTGCATGCTCTGCCACACCGACCCCATGCTCACGCTCCTGCCTCTGCCAAGCCCAGGCATTGCTATGCCTGGGTTCCGTTGTCTTTCCCAAGCCCAGGCATGGCATGCCTGGGTCTGTCTTGCTCACATCATCTCCAATTCCACCACCGTATCCAACCCATCCACCTCCGCGAACGGCAGCTGCAGCGTCACATCCTCCGGCGTGCTGTTCCAGCTCACCGTCCCGACCTCCGACCCATCCGCCATCACCCGCGCCCTCCTGAGCCTCCCCGCCAGCCCCGGCAACCTCAGCCACATATACGGCCACTCCAGCACATGCAAAAACAACCGCTCCCCCGCCCGCGTGTAAACGCACCCCGGCGGCGGCGTCAATTGCTCCTCCATCCCCGCCCCATAAATCGCCTCCCCATGCCTCCTCATCCACACGCCCAACTCCCGCAACCTCTCCATCGAAGCCCCCGGAATCCTCCCCAGCGCGTCCGGCCCGACATTCAGCAGCAGATTCCCATCATTCGCCACGCACCTCGCCAGCATCCGCACCAGCGCCCGCGTCGGCTTGTAGTTCCTGTCACCCCCGCAGTAACCCCAATGCTCGTTCATCGTCACGCACGCCTCCCACACCCGCCGATGCCCCCTCAACCTCACCGGCCCCGTCGGCAGCACCTGCTCCGGCGACGAAAAATCATTCGGAAACCGCGTCGTCGGGTTCCCCCCCGAGTGGCTGTCCAGCCGATCATCCACCAGCACCCGCGGCATCTTCTCCCGCACCATCCTCATCAATTCCTCCGCCCCCCAATCGTCCGGCCCCTTCATCGCCGGCGTGTAGTCCAACCACAACACGTCCACCTGCCCGTAATGCGTCAACAAATGCTCCACCGACCGATGCAGATACTCCACATACTTCGAATGATCCCGCTTCTCCCCCCGCGCCTTGGCGTCATTCCACAACGGATGCACGTCGCAGATCGCATACTCCGGGTGCATCCAGTCGATCAACGAGTGATAAAACCCCAATCCCATCCCCGCCGCGTGACACGCCTCCGCCAGCTCCGCCGTCACATCCCTCCCCAGCGGCGTGTTCGTGATCTTCCACTCCGTCCACGGATTGTCGAACATGCAGAACCCGTCATGGTGTTTCGTCGTGAACACCATGTACCGCATCCCCGCATCCTGCGCGATCCGCACCCACGCCTTCGCGTCAAACGCCACCGGGTTGAACCGCCCCGCGTACCCCCGGTACTGCTCATACGGAATCCCCTGAAACTTCAGCGCCCACTCCCCCATCCCCGGGATCGCGTACAAACCCCAATGGATAAACATCCCCAGCCGATCCCGCACGAACCACCCCGCGCGCGTCATCACGTCCTCGGGCAGATACGCCAAGCTCATCGCTCTACCTCCAACAAAAAACAGGAAACTCACTCGCCCCCGATTCTCTCCATTCCCCCCCGCAAACACCAATCCCCGCTTGGGCAAACACGCTCATCCCGCTAAGCTAACCTCGTCATGCCCGCCGCCAACCAAAACCTCGCCGCCATCTTCCAGCAGATGGCCGACATCACCGAGATCCTCGGCGGCGACCGTTTCCGCGTCCTCTCTTTTCAGAAGGCCGCCCGACTCCTCGACGAACTCCCCAACGACCTGACCGACCCCGACACCTCCAAACTCTCCAAGCTCCCCGGCATCGGCAAGGGCGCCGCCGAACGCATCGCCGAGTACCTCACCACCGGCAAGATCCAGGAGCACCAGACCCTCCTCGCCCAGATCCCCCCCCGCCTCCTCGAACTCCTCGAACTCCAGGGCGTCGGCCCCAAGACCGTCGCCCTGCTCTGGAACACCGCCCACGTCACCTGCCTCGACGACCTCCGCCAACAACTCCAGACCAACACCCTCCCCCCCCTCCCCGGCTTCGGCGAAAAGAAACTCGCCAACCTCCGCCAAGCCCTCGCCTTCCTCGACCAGGTCGGCGGCGACGACCGACGACTCCGCATCGGCCAGGCCATGCCCCTCGCCCGATGGATCATCAACCAGCTCCGACAACAACTCGGCGACTCTCTCTCCGACCTCCAATACGCCGGCAGCCTCCGACGCGGCAAGGAAACCATCGGCGACCTCGACCTCCTCGCCTCCATGCTCTCCCCCAAAGCCCAGGCCCTCCCGGGCCTGGGTCCCGACAACGACAGCGATCTCGACCCCAACGACCAACTCACCGAAACCATCACCACCGCCTTCACCTCCCTCCCCCTCGTCGACGCCGTCCTCGCCCAGGGACCCACCAAGTCCGCCGTCCGACTCAATGCCGACGGCCACCACCTCCGCGTCGACCTCCGCCTCGTCCCCCCCGAGTCCTTCGGCGCCGCCCTGCTCTACTTCACCGGCTCCAAGGACCACAACGTCCGCCTCCGTGAACGCGCCATCGCCCGCCACCTCAAACTCAACGAATACGGCCTATTCCGCGGCGAAAAACGCATCGCCGGCCGAATCGAGCAGGAGATCTTCCAAGCCCTCGACCTCGACTTCATCCCCCCCGAGCTCCGCGAGGACCACGGCGAGATCGGCCTATCCGAACGACACACCCTGCCCGATCTCATCGACCTCGACGACCTCCGCGCCGAACTCCACGCCCACACCAACGCCAGCGACGGCTCCTGGTCCATCGCCGAGCTCGCCCAGTACTGCGCCGACCGCCGCATGCACACCCTCGCCGTCACCGACCATTCGAAAAGCCAATTCCAAGCCCACGGCCTGTCCGAGGAACGCCTCGAAAAACACATCCAAGCCATCCGCGACGTCGCCCACCGCTTCAAGAACATGACCCTCCTCGCCGGCGCCGAGGTCGACATCCTCGCCGACGGAAAGCTCGACTACCCCGACAGCCTCCTCAAGGAACTCGACATCGTCGTCGCCTCACCCCACGCCGCACTCACCCAGGACTCCTCCAAGGCCACCTCCCGCCTCCTCCGCGCCATCGACAACCGCTACGTCACCATCCTCGGCCACCCCACCGGCCGACTCATCCTCCGCCGACCAGGCCTCTCACCCGACATCGAGACCATCGCCCAAGCCGCCGCCGAACGCGGCATCGCCCTCGAAATCAACGCCAACTCCCACCGCCTCGACCTCCGCGACTCACACGCCCGCATCGCCCTCGACGCCGGCTGCAAGCTCGCCATCAACACCGACGCCCACGGCCCAGCCGACCTCGACCAGCTCTTCTACGGCCTACAGACCGCCCGCCGCGCCGGCGCAACAAAAAAAGACGTCGTCAACGCCCTCTCCCGCGATGCCCTCTTGAAATGGATCCGCTCGACCCGCCCCTGACCCTCACGCCTGACTCGTCACCGTCGCCCCCGAAACCTCTCCCGTCGTCACCGTCACCTCCGGCCGCCGCTCCATCTCCATCAACGCCCGCGCCAGCGCCAGATAATCCTTCGCCCCATTCGACTCCGGCGCATACTCAAAGATCGTCTTCCCGAAGCTCGGGCACTCCGCCAGCTTGATATTCCGCCTCACCGCCGGCTCAAGCACCCTCGCCCTCCGCCAAGGAACCTCCATCGACCCCGCCGCGTCGAAGAACGTCTTGAGGTCCGCCATCACCTCACCCGCCAATACCGTCTGACCCTCGAACATGCAAGGGATCACACCCGCCACCGTCAGCCCCGGGTTGATCGACCTCTGGATCATGCTCACCGTCTCGAGCAGCTTGCTCAAACCCTGCAGCGCCAAAAAGTGCGCCTGCATCGGCACCAACACCTCCTCCGCCAACGCCAGCGCATTGATCGTGAGCAGCCCCAAGCTAGGCGGGCAATCGATCAGCACGTACGAGAACGGCCGCTCCCGCTCCGCCTCCAGCAGCGCCGTCACCTTATCCCTCAGGATCCGCTGCGCCGTGCCCGACCCGGACATCCCCGCCAGTTCCGTCTCCACCCCCGCCAGGTTCACCTCCGCCGGCAGCACCGACATCATCTCATTCACATGCCGCACCACCCCCTCCGCCGTCACCTCGGGGTCCGTCAAAAGGTCATACACCGACTTCTCGACCCCATCCGGGTCCACCCCCACGTGCAGCGTCAGGTGCGCCTGCGGGTCCAAATCAATGAGCAACACCCGCCGCCCCTGCCGCGCCACCGCCGCGCCCAGGTTCACCGTCGTGGTCGTCTTCCCGACCCCGCCCTTCTGGTTGATCAGCGCCAGTATCCGCCGCGTCTGATTCGCGCCCCAGCCCCCGCCTCCTTGCGCCCCCAACGTCCACCCCCAACCCTCGCGCCAGTATAACCCCCCCCAGCGAGCCGCGACGTCCCCGTC
>JADZET010000093.1 GCA_020850375.1 Phycisphaeraceae bacterium
CCGCATCACGACGATCGATTCGATGTCTACCGCCACAACACCGCGTGAGGCTCCCATGACCCGTTCTCGTAACACGTCGCTGCTGCTGGCCCTGATCCTCTGCATCCTGGCGGTGGCCGGGGTCATGATCGCCGCCGTCCTGCTGGCGGGGCAAAAATCCGTGCTGATCTTCATGCCCCCACCCGCTCCGACACCGACGGCCAACGTCGCGTCTCCCTCGGCTACTGCAGCCGGCTCCACCTCACCCACGGCGCCACCCGCCAAGCCGCTGGAGATCACCGTCAAACGGGTCGCCGCAGCACCCACGCCCGACAATGTCTTCGACGCCGTGTGGGAGAAGATCACGGCCGTGGATGTCCCGCTGGTGCCTCAGCAGATGACCTCGCCCATGCTCGAGCAGCAGACCGTCGCCTCAATCAGCGTCCAGGCCGTCCGCGACGATCAGCGAATGGTCTGGCGGTTCTCCTGGCCAGCGGCTCGCCCGGCGATGCTGGCGGACACCCACCACTTCCCCGACGCGGTGGCCGTGATGTTCCCCATGGCCGACGGGGCGCCCTTCACCATGGGGGCCAAAGGTCAGCCCGTCCGTCTTCTGCACTGGAAGGCCATCTGGCAGAAGGACGCCGATGAGGGCTTTACCGACCTGGACAAGCTCTATCCCAACTCCTGGACGGACCTTTACTGGTTCGCTCCCCATCCCGGGCCGGTCCCCATCTCGGAATTGATCAAGGACCCCAGGGCCTTGCAGTTCCTTCCCCTGCTGGCAGCGGGCAATCCCTTGTCCAACCCCGTGCGCAACCAACCTGTGGAGGAACTGGCCGCCGAGGGCTTCGGCACCGCCACCACCCTGGCCGATTCCCCCGCCCACGCCCGCGGCGTCTGGAAGGACGGGCGCTGGACCGTGGTCATCGACCGCTCCCTACTCCCGGATGATGCCCTGAGCGCCCGGCTGCAAGCCTCGGCCCAGAACCTCGTCAGCTTCGCCGTCTGGGACGGCTCGGCCGGCAACCGCGGGGGGCGAAAGCAATACTGCACCTGGCTTCCTCTGAGGCTTGAACCATGACCCACGACCTTGCCGATCCCGTCCGCCTCTGCGCCCTGGCTGACCTGCTGCTGCTCGGCTGCGACACGCTACGACCCCCCGAACTGGCGACCCGGAGCCTGCGTGACATCGACGCAGCGCTCGAGGGATTGCTGGCCGCCGCCGGGGCGGAGAGTGGTTCATCGCTGGCCGCGGCGATGCACGAGGTGGCCAGGCAGGCCCTTCTGACCGACCTCGATGCCTGGCGCGACGAGCACTATCGCCTCTTCGAAGGCGCGATGCTCTGCCCGCTCAACCAGACCGCCTATGTCCGCCGGGACAAGGGGGCCATCCTCGGCGACCTCTGTGGTTTCTACTCCGCCTTCGGCTTCGCCGCCTCCCGCAACACCGGTGAAAAGCCCGATCACCTGCTGACCGAGCTCGAGTTCTTGGCCATTCTGCTAGTGATGCTGGCCCGGGCCACGGGCGAGTCGCGCCTGATTACGCGGAAGGCCATCGGGTCTTTGGCGGAAGATCACCTCTGCGACTGGATCGCCGGGGCATGGGAGCGCCTGGCCCTGGTCACGTCGCTGCCCTACTACGCCGCCGTCGCCGACTTATTCCGTGAAATCTGGACCCACCTGGCCGGTCAACTCGACCTGCCGCCAGCCCAGGCGACCGCTCCCGACCTCGCGGCGTCAGAACCTGAAGACCCCTATGAATGCGGCATGGCTCCGCCCGGCGGATCGGTGCAGATGCAGGTCCATGGCGAGCCGATCGACCCCCTGGCGCCGCCCGTCAGTTCTCGAAGCTGAACCCATCCCCGCTCGTCGGTATCAGACCCCCCGCTCTCACGGCGGCGCGTCATGCTCGCCGAGCTGATCCTTCCTCGGCAAGGGGGGCGTCTGCGCGGCGGCGGGGGAATGACGGTCAATTTTTTTCTTGACCGCCCGCAGACGTTCTTCGAGCGGCACGGCGAACACCAGGTTTGAGGGCAGCACGCAGCCTGGTCGGCCCGGCACGCAGTCGGTTCCGAGCCGTCGGCAGAACTCCGTCCGCTCATCGAGATGCGGGCAGGACCAGGAGGACACATTCAACTCCCCGCCGGCGCCGGCATCCGGCCCAGCAACACACAGCCCGGCCGGCCTGTGTCGCGATATCGTCCCAAGCCCAGCATCACCGCCGCGAGGTGACCCGACCACAACGCCAGGGCCGTCCACTCGAGCATCCCGCTGACGCCCACCACCTTGAAGAACACCGGGCTCCAATCGCTGAGCACCTGCAGGCTCACCCGTAAGAGGCAGCCGACGTTCAGCAGCACGAACACCAGCCACAAGCCCGGCAGCCGTTCGGACCCCACGCCGCGAAGCATCGGCGCCACTTTCGCCGCCACGCCCACGATCATCATCGAGATGAATCCCACCGTGATGGCGTGACGGATCGCCCCGTAGTAGGCGTGGCTGAACGCAATGCCGCTGACCATCTGATACACCGGCAAGAGGAGCAACATGGCGAAGGAGATGAACAGCCAGGCGAACGCCGCCCGGACGAACTTGCCCATGCGCCCCGGCTCGGGCAGCGGGCGCCACAGCCGCCAGCGTCCCACGATCAGCCATGCCCCGATCGGCAGCATGGCCCAGGGCACGATCAAGGCCGCGGCCGCGGCATGGTTGCCACCGGCTCGATAGGCCACGAACAGCGACGCTTCGATCACCACCGCTAAAGCCATCAGGCCCAGGGCCGTCCACGACCGGGCCGCGCCGACCCGGGGCACGCCCAGCATGGCCGGGAACATCCGCAATCCCACGCCGAAGACCATCAGCAGGGCCATGCCGTGGACCTGAATATCCCGCAGCGGGGCCTGGAACGTCGCCACCTGGGCCAGCATCTCCCCGCGATCCGACGCCGTCATCAAGCGGTGGATGTGCCACCCACCGGCCACGGTCTGCAACACCATGAAGAACAGAGCGGCGAAAACGAACCCGACGTAGGGCTCGACGATCGTACCCCCTCGCCGCCAGG
>JADZET010000094.1 GCA_020850375.1 Phycisphaeraceae bacterium
AGCAGGTGGGGCATGTTGGCCGCCATGGCGAACATCAGCCAGGGCAGCTCCAGCAGCTCCAGCGACAGGAACGCCGCCCCCGTGGCGAAGATCAGCAGGCTCGCGGTCATCGCCCGCGACAGGACCAACGTCTGCGTCAGATGGTCCCGACGTGCCTCGCTGATCCCCGGCCGCTGCGACGACGGTGTCTCCGCATCCTCGAGGAAGTCCTCGATCCAGTGCCCGCAACGATTGAGGCTGACCATCGCCGTGACCAGGATCAGGACGAAGATCATGCCCGCCGGCACGCCCGTGTCGGCGCTGATCTGCAGGTACTGGCTGTGGATGGTCCGCCCCTTGACGTCGGCGCCGTAGTTGGCCGAGTAGGTGTTGGCGTTGCGGATGCCCTGGCCGAACAGCGGGCTCTCCCACGTCATCCGCCAGGCCGCGCCCCAGCTCTCGAAGCGGGAGGTGGCGCTGCTGTCGCTGCGGTAGTCCTTGGTGGAGATGAACCGCTCACGGATCTCGGGCCCGGCCAGCAGCGTCAGGGCCACGAACGCCGCCGCGAAGATCATCGCCGCCTGCTTGCGCGGCCGATGCTTCCACAGCAGCCACGTCCCGCCGATGATGCTCGAGAGCATCGCCCCGCGGGAATAACTCATCAGCACCACGTGCAAGAGCAGCAGGGCCACCGTCCACGCCCCGGCCCGCTGCCACCAGCGCTCGGCCGTGATCCCGAAGGCGTACGCCAGCGGCATCGCCATCGCGAACATCAGCCCCGCGCCGTTGTTGTCCAGCCCCCCGTACCCGTGCCGGTAGATGTCCAACCGGCCCTCGAAGAAGTAGAGGTAGTTCAGTTCGTATGCCGCGTAACCCAGGGCCGTCACCGTCACGAGCATCATCACTCGGTAATGCCCCAGCCGGTCCACGACCAGACAGGTCAGCATGGCCATCAGCAGGATCTTTGCCCACTCCATGGCGTACCAGGACGACGTCTCCGGGTCGTGGGCCGTCAGGAAGCTGCCCAGCAGCATCAGGCTGAACAGCCCCATCATCACCAGGATCGGCGTCACGCGGACCCGGCGGAGGATCTTGGTCGACGCCCACAGGCAGGCGACGAACGTCATCACCGCCGCGATCATCGACCACCGCCAGTCCGACGGCAGCGACCAGCTCCAGATGTACTGCGGCCGCAGCGACGCGAAGAAGTAATAGACCACCAGCCCCCAGAACGGGTGCTGCATCGACCCGATGCCCCCGGCAAAGATCACCGCCAGCAGAAAGACGAACTGCTTCATGCTCGTACGGGTGCGGCCCGTGCTCCGGGGCGATGAGGTATCGGACGTTCGGCCGCGCGGCCGGACAATGGTTTCCCAGCCGTTACAGTCGGCACATTCGGCAGGGCCCTTGACCCGCGCGGGGCTTTTGGGGCTACAAAGAAGGGGCCCTAAGCGGCTTTCCTGGCTGACGTTGCCGGCAGGGGGGCGGCATCGCCCCGGGGGGCTGTTTGGGTCGCCTCCGAGGCCTTGCTGACGCCCGCCAGGGCCGATCCCGCCAACAGGGCCATCATCCCCGCCATCGGCAGCCGGAACCGCTCCAGCCCCACCGTCTGCGTCGCCAACGCGAAGTAGAACACCCCGCCCGCCAGCAGCACCAGCACCGCCCACCGCCTCGCCACAGCCAATCTCACCAGCCCCCACACGGCCAGCAGCGTCAAAACCGCATTAAGCAGCGTCCACCCCATCGCCCCCGCTGTCATCTTCCACGCCGGCTGCACGAGCACCAGCCGGATCTTCTCCGACCACGACTTGTCCGTCGCCAGCAGCGTCTGCCGCAGGTTCGACGGCTGATACTCCCAACCAAGCCGCCGGCAGAGCTCCCCCATCGAGTGATCGAGGAACAGCTTGCTTTCGCTGCGAGCAATCGTGCGCAGGTAAAGCTCGGGGTTCCGGCGGATCTCGTCGCCGGCCAACCGCCGCATTGCCGCGAACGTCTCCTCCCCGGGCCCAGCTTTCTGGGCGAGTTCGTCGCTGAGCTCCCGCACCATCGCCGGCCAATCATTGAGCCAGTCCTTGCCGTCACGGTTCAGCCGCATGTGCGCCACGGTGTAGTACCAGGCGTTGATTGTCGAGACGGTGCTGGTTGTCAGCCCAAGCGAGGGACTGACCCATGCATTGCGACAAGCCCACAGCCCGATGGGTACGCAACTCATCCCCGCCAGCATCACCGCGACGACCGCACGCTTGCGACTGGGTTGATCAATCCACCACGCCACAGCCGCCAGCGGGCCGAGGACCACCCCGATCGGCCTGGCCAGGGCCGACAATCCCACGCCCAATCCCCGCCATGGCGCCGAGAAAAACCCCTTGCTCCCCCACGCCAGCCACAGCCCCGCCGTCATCAGAAAGACGAAAAACGTCTCCGAAAGCAGCGTGTTCGGCCCGACAATCTCCACCGGATGCAGGGCCAGGATCACTCCCGCCACCAGGCCCGCGCCGGGGCTGATCCAGCGCCGGCCCAGGTCCATCACCATCGCCACCGTCGCCGTACTCAGCAGGCACTGCAGCACCAGCACCGCGCCGAGCGACATGCCTGAGCCCAGCACTCCGGCGATCAACAGCGGATAACCAGGCGTGCGGAACAGCTCCGGCCGCAGCCCGTTCCTGTCCGCCGCCTCGAGCTCACCGCGCTCCGCCCGAATCGTCTCCACGGCGTTGTGCACCAGCCCGTCTTCCTCGGCCTTCCCGAAGCTGTGATACCGCAGCAAGTTCTCCGCCAGCAGCACATACCGCCCTGTGTCCGGCTCATACGCCCGTTTCACGTCCGCCGCCGGCCCCACAGCCCACAGCCCCAGCCGACCGGTCAACGCCACCGCCAGGATCAACCACGTCAGATAGCGGTAAGACGCACGCATGCTGGACATACCACAACCCTCGTCATCCACCCCTGGCAGGGGGGGTATCGCCTAGGGTCGGCATATTCGATGCAGCTCTTAAAGCCGTCCCATCCGTCACAACCCGTTTTTCTTGCCATTTATTATCCGGACTGCTCAACCGCTCCGGCCCGATGGCCGACTGCTCAGCAGGCGGTGCCCTGCGCCGCCTCCGCGCTCTGCATGCCTCCGGAGACGATCGATGAATCGAACCGCCTCACCGCCCCCTGATGTCAAGCCCAACGAAACGTCCCGATGGCTGGTTTTATCGGTCGCGATCGTGGTCATAGTGATCGCCGCCTACCTGCGGCTTCCCGCCCTCCAGGGCGCTGTCTCCTGGGACGAAGCGGATTACGCCTGGGCCGCCCGCCAGGGCATCCTGGCCAACGCCTGGCAGGCCGGCGACCTCAACGCCCAGTTCCGTCACTGGCACGCCCCGCTGTCGATGTACGCCATCCACGCTAGCACCTCGCTGCTCGGCGACACGCTCCCCGCCCTGCGCCTGCCCAGCCTCTTAGCCAGCGTCCTGTCCTGTGGCCTATTGGTCCTGATGGTCCACGACCTGGCCACCAGTTTTCCCCCCCGTAAATGGCGTTTGGCTTTTGCCCTCGTCGCCGGCCTGGCGTTGGCCTTCGCTCCCCCGTCGATCGGCATGGCCGCCACCGCCAACCCGCACAGCTGGGCGTTGTTATTCATCCTCCTGAACCTCTGGACCCTCTGCCGCTACCTGCGTCAGCCCACGCTCCGCCGCGCCATCCTCGTCGCCCTGACCTGGGCGGCCCTGAGCGTGACCATGGAGTATGGCCCGATCGTCGCCGTGATCGACCTCTTGGCCCTCGCCCTTGCCGCGCCGGACAAGCTTGGCCTGAGCCGGCGCCGCCCCTGGCTGCGCCCGCATCGCGAGATCGTCTTGGCCACAGTGGCTGCCTTGGCCACCGTGCTGGCCCTCTGGCCCGCGGGCATCCTCAAGGGTCTGCTCCCCTTGAACTTCGCCTACTACA
>JADZET010000095.1 GCA_020850375.1 Phycisphaeraceae bacterium
AGCAGGTGGGGCATGTTGGCCGCCATGGCGAACATCAGCCAGGGCAGCTCCAGCAGCTCCAGCGACAGGAACGCCGCCCCCGTGGCGAAGATCAGCAGGCTCGCGGTCATCGCCCGCGACAGGACCAGCGTCTGCGTCAGATTCTCCCGGCGGGCCTCGCTGATCCGCGGCCGCTTCGACGACGGTTTCTCCGCGTCCTCGAGGAAGTCCTCGATCCAGTGCCCGCAGCGGTTGAGGCTGACCATCGCCGTGACCAGGATCAGGACGAAGGTCATGCCCGCCGGCACGCCGGTGTCCGCGCTGATCTGAAGGTACTGGCTGTGGATCGTCCGGCCCTTGACGTCGGCGCCGTAGTTGGCCGAGTAGGTGTTCGCGTTGCGGATGCCCTGCCCGAACAACGGGCTCTCCCACGTCATCCGCCAGGCCGCGCCCCAGCTCTCGAAGCGAGAGGTGGCGCTGCTGTCGCTGCGATAGTCCTTGGTGGAGATGAATCGCTCGCGGATCTCCGGCCCGGCCAGCAGCGTCAGGGCCACGACCACCGCCGCGAAGATCACCGCCGCCTGCTTCCGAGGCCGGTGCTTCCAGAGCAGCCACGCCCCGCCGACGATGCTCGAGAGCATCGCCCCGCGGGAGTAGCTCATCAGCACCACGTGCAGCAGGAGCAGGGCCACCGTCCACGCCGCCGCCCGCTGCCACCAGCGCTCGGCCGTGATCCCGAAGGCGTACGCCAGCGGCATCGCCATGGCGAACATCAGCCCCGCCCCGTTGTTGTCCAGCCCCCCGTACCCGTGCCGGTAGATCTCCAGCCGGCCGTTGAAGATGTACAGATAATTCAGCTCATAGGCCGCGTAGCCCAGGGCCACGAGCGTCACGAGCATCATCACCCGGTAATGGCTCAGCCGGTCCACCACCAGACACGTCAGCATCGCCATCAGCAGGATCTTCGCCCACTCCATGGCGTACCAGGACGAGGTCTCCGGGTCGTGGGCCGTCAGGAAGCTCCCCAGCAGCATCAGGCTGAACAGCCCCATCAGCACCAGGATCGGCGTGATCCTCGCCCGGCGGAGGATCTTGGTCGACGCCCACAGGCAGGCGACGAAGGTCATCACCGCCGCGATCATCGACCACCGCCAGTCCGACGGCAGCGACCAGCTCCAGATGTACTGCGGCCGCAACGACGCGAAGAAGTAATAGACCACCAGCCCCCAGAACGGGTGCTGCATCGATCCGATGCCCCCCACGAAGATCACCGCCAGCAGAAAGACGAACTGCTTCATGCTCGTACGGGTGCGGCCCGTGCTCCGGGGCGATGAGGTATCGGACGTTCAGCCGCGCAGCCGAACGATGGTTTCCCAGCCGTTACAGTCGGCACATTCGGCAGGGGCCTTGACCCGCCAGGGGCTTTTGGGGCTACAAAGAAGGGCCCTAAGCGGCTTTCCTGGCTGACGTTGTCGGTAGGGGGGTGTCCTGGCCCCGGGGAGCTGTTCGGGTTGCCTCCGAGGCCTTGCTGACGCCCGCCAGAGCCGTCCCCGCCAACAGGGCCATCATCCCCGCCATCGGCAGCCGGAACCGCTCCAGGCCGACCGTCTGCGTCGCCACGGCGAAGTAGAACACCCCGCCGGCCAGCAGCACCAGCACCGCCCACCGCCTGGCCCGGGCCAATCTCACCAGCCCCCACACGGCCAGCAGAGTCAGAATCGCGTTGAGCAGCGTCCACCCCATCGCCCCGGCCGTCATCTTCCAGGCCGGCTGCGCGAGCACCTGACGGATCTTGTCCGACCAGGGCTTGTCCGTCGCCAGCAGCGTCTGACGCAGGTTCGTCGGCTGATACTCCATGCCTAACCGCCGGCAGAGCTCCCCCATCGAGTGGTCGAGCAACAGCTTGCCCTCGCTGCGAGCGAGCGTGCGCAGGTAAAGCTCCGGGTTCTGCCGGACCTCGTCGCCGGCCAGCCGCCGCATCGTCGCGAAGGTCTCCTCACCGGGCCGAGCGTTCCGTGCCAGCTCCTCGCTGAGCTCCCGCACCATGGCGGGCCAGTCATTCAACCAGTCCTTGCCTTCACGGTTCAGCCTCATGTGTGCCACCGTGTAGTACCAGGCATTGATCGTCGAAACTGTGCTGACCGTCGGCCCGAGCGAGGGGCTGACCCACGCATTGCGACAAGCCCACAGCCCGATCGGCACGCCACTCATCCCCGCCAGAATCACCGCGACGGCCGCACGCTTGCGATTGGGTTGCTCAAGCCACCACGCCACAGCCGTCAGGGGGCCCAAAGCCACGCCGATCGGACGGGCCAGGGCGGACAATCCCACACCTATGCCCCGCCAAGGGGCGGAGAAAAGACCCTTGCTTCCCCACGCCAGCCACAGCCCCGCCGTCATCAGTAATACGAAAAACGTCTCGGAAAGCAGTGTGTTCGGCGCGACGATCTCCACCGGATGCAGCGCCAGGATCACTCCCGCCACGAGGCCCGCGCCGGGGCTGATCCATCTCCGCCCCAGGTCCATCACCATCGCCACCGTCACCGTGCTCAGCAGACATTGCAGCACCAGCACCGCCCCCAGCGACATGCCTAAACCCAGCACGCCGGCAATCAGCAGCGGATAACCGGGCGTACGAAACAGCTCCGGGCGAAGGCTGTTCTTGTCCGCCGCCTCCAGCTCGCCGCGCTCAGCCCGGATCGTCTCGACGGCGTTGTGAACCAGCCCATCCTCCTGCGCCTTGCCGAAGGTGTGATAACGCAGCAGGTTCTCCGCCAGCAGAACATACCGTCCCGTGTCCGGCTCATACGCCCGTTTCACGTCCACCGCCGGCCCCACAGCCCACAGCCCAAGCCGGCCGGTCAACGCCAGCGCCAGGATCAACCACATCAAATAGCGGTACGACGGACGCTTGCTGGGCATACCACAACCCTCGTCATCCACCCCCGGCAGGGGGGTATGGGCTAGGGTCGGCATATTCGATGCAGCTCTTAAAGGCGTTGCATCCGTCACAGCCGGTTTTTCTTGCCATGGATTATCCGGACCGCTCAACCGATCGGGTCCGATGGCCGACTGCTTAGCAGGCGGCGCCCTGCGCCGGCGCCGCGGTCCGCATGCCTTCGGAGACGATCGATGAATCGAGCCGCCTCACCGACCCTTCATGTCGAGTCTGATCAGACTCCGCGTTGGCTGGTTTTATCGGCCACTCTGGTCGTCATAGTGATCGCCGCCTACCTGCGTCTTCCAGCCCTCCAGGGCGCCGTCTCCTGGGACGAGGCGGATTACGCCTGGGCCGCCCGCCAGGGCATTCTGGCCAACGCCTGGCAGGCCGGCGAGCTCAACGCCCAGTTCCGCCACTGGCACGCCCCGCTGTCGATGTACGCCATCCACACCAGCACGTCAGTCCTCGGCGACACGCTCGCCGCCCTGCGCCTGCCCAGCCTCATCGCCAGCATCCTGTCCTGTGGCCTCTTGGTCCTGATGGTCCACGACCTGGCCACCTGTTCTCACCCCCGCAAGTGGCGTCTGGGTTTCGCCCTCGCCGCCGGCTTGGCGTTGGCCTTCGCTCCGCCGTCGATCGGCATGTCCGCCACAGCCAACCCGCACGGCTGGGCGTTGTTATTCATCCTGCTGAACCTTTGGACCCTCTGCCGCTACCTGCGTCAGCCCACGCTCCGCCGCGCCGTCCTCGTCGGCCTGACCTGGGCGGGCCTGAGCGTGACCATGGAGTACGGCCCGATCGTCGCCGTGATCGACCTCTTAGCCGTCGCGCTCGCCGCGCCGGACAAGCTCGGCCTGAGCCGGCGCCGGCCCTGGCTGCGCCCGCACCGCGAGATTGTCTGGGCCGCGGCCGCGGCATTCATCGGCGTGCTGATCCTCTGGCCCGCGGGCATCCTCAAGGGCCTGCTCCCCCTGAATTTCGCCTACTACATCCACTACGCCGCCGGGGGCCACCCCACCTGGTTCCGCGGCGAGCTCTACCAGCACACCCCGCGCTACGCCTACGTCTACTGGTACGCTCAGGAGTACCCCTGGCTGCTGGCGGGCCTGCTCCTTTGCGTCGTCCTGCCGTTCCTCTGGCTCTGGCGAGTGCGCACTTCGGTCGCCATCACCGTCTCGCTCTTCGCCGCCGTCATCACCCTCGCCGCCCATCGTTCGCACATCATGGGCCTGAACTACAGCCTGAACATGACCGCCTGCCTGCTGCTCGCCGGCGTCTTGGCGGCCGACGGCCTGCTCGCTCAGATGATGTCTCGCCCCGCCCGCGCCGCATGGCCCATCCGTCCGAGCGCCGTCCTCGCGATCGCACTCGCTGGCCTGTTGGTAGCAGGGGGGCGATGGCAGCCCATCCACCCCTCCGAGAACGCCGGCTACGCCCCGCTCGTGCAATCCTGTCAGACGTTGGCCCGGATCGCCGAGCCGAATCAACGCGTGCTGGCCAACGCCTCCCCGATTGTCCGCTACAGTCTCAACCTCTCCGAGGGCCGGACGGACCTGCACGTCGATCACCTCGACCCCCGCAACGAAGTCAGCGAGCACCTGGTCGAGCGTCTGCAACGCGGCGACTACGACTACGTCGTCCTCACCGCCGCTCAGAAACGCACCTTCGCCGACAGCCAGGTCGTCCAGCTCGTCGAGCGGACCTGGCAGTCGGTCTGGCCGCAGCCCGCCGACGCCCAGGCCCCCTGCGAGATCTACCGCCGGCCCGCCTCCCTGGCCGGGGTATCCCACGAATAGCTGTGCTGGTTGTCTACCTTGCCCCGTGGGTGGACGTGAGCAAACTTCCGGGGCGCTCGAAGCAGAACTGCCCCAGGGCGTCGCACGCATACTTGACGTCCTGCTTGTGCAGGAACGGCCCGAAGCTAAAGCGCGTCATCCCCCCCGAGCCATGCGTGCCGAAGGTCATGTGGGCCAAGGGTGCGCAGTGGATGCCCGAGCGTGTCAGGATGCCGTAGCGCTCCTCGAGCAGGTCCGACAAAGCCTGCGGCTGATCGAAGCCGTCGATGCGGACGGAGAACACCCCGCACCGGTGCTTGAGCCCCTGCGGCCCGAAGTAACGCAGCCCCGGCATCGCCCCGGTGTCGGACAGCCCCTCGATCATGGTCTTGATCAGTTCCTGCTCGTGGTGCCAGAGCTTGTCCACGCCCTGGTCGAGAACCCACCTCACGCCCTCGGACAAGCCGATGATCCCGATGGCGTTGTGCGACCCAGCCTCGAACCGATCGGGCAGGAAGTCCGGCTGCACGTCCCGCTCGCTGACCGACCCCGTGCCCCCGAGCCGGATCGGCCGGATGTCCTTCTCCACGCCGGGCCGGATGTAAAGCCCGCCCGTGCCCAGCGGCCCGAGCAGCCCCTTGTGCCCGGGGAAGGCCAGAAGGTCGATGCAGTCCGCCTCCACGTCGATCGGCACGTGCCCGAGCGTCTGCGCGGCATCGACGAGCAAGAGCACGCCATGCTCCCGGGCGATGCGGCCGGCTTCACGTATCGGTTGGAGCGTGCCGGTGACGTTCGAGCCATGGACCAGGGCGATCAGGCGCGTGTTGGGTTGGATGGCCTTGCGAAGATCGTCGGGGTCGATCAGACCCGTCTGCGAATCGCAGGTCAGGCGCGTCTGCTCGACGCCGAGCTGATCGACCAGGGCATTAAAGGGCCGCAACACCGAATTGTGGTCCAGCCAGGTGGTGATGATGTGGTCGCCGGCTCGGACCAGGCCGCCGATGGCCAGGTTCAGCGCGTCGGTGGTGTTGAGCGTGAAGATGACCTGCTCGGGCTTCTGAACATCCGCGCCAATCAGGCGTGCGATCCGCCGGCGGCACTCGAGCATCATCTCCCCCGCCTCCCGCGCCTCGGTATACGCCCCCCGGCCGGGACTGGCGCCGAGCTCGGTGGCATAGCGCGCCATCGCCTCGTGCACCGCCGGCGGCTTGGGGAAGCTCGTCGCCGCGTTGTCCATGTAAAGCCTGCGAGGCCCGGGCGTTGAACCTGACACAAATAATCTCCGCTAAGGATCTCGAATCACGCGAAGTTACCCACTCGGATCACGCATTATAGAAGCTCTTCCATGCCGGGGCGCAAGCCCCGGGTCGTCAACCGGTGGTCACCGCGATTTTGCCTGCTTTGACACCCGCTCCCCGCCTTCTTAGCGTGATTGGATGCCACGCATTTTCCTCCTGATCCCGCTGCTCGTCGGCCTGACACTGGTCGCCTGTTCGTCCGACCGCTCCGCCCTGAACGCCAGCTCGCCCGCCACCGGCCCGACGGCCTCGACCGGCGGCGCCGCCGTCATCCTGTCCGGCCGAACCATCTCCTGGTCCGAGCTCCAGGTCCCCCTGGTCGAGGCGGCCGGCGGTCCGGTCCTCGTCGAGGTGATCCTCGATCACCTCCTGGCCCAGCGCCTCTCCGAGCACGCCCTGACCATCACCCCCGAGCAGATCGAGGCCGAGAAACAGATCGTCCTTTCCGAGCTCTCGCCGAACGCCGATCAGGCCCAGACGCTCCTCAACCAGGTCCGCCAACAGCGCGGCCTGGGCCCGGACCGCTTCTCGCGCCTGCTCCGTCGCAATGCGGCCATGCGCCTGCTGGTCCAGGACCAGGTCCAGGTCCCCGAGTCGCTCATCCGCCAGGCCTACGAGTTCGAGTATGGCCCGCGCTACGTGGCACGATTGATCACCGTGCAAAGCCTCGCCGACGCCGCCGAGGCGCGTCGGCGGATCGACGCGGGTGAGCCCTTCATGGACGTGGCCATCGCCATGAGCACCGACGCCAGCGCCGCCCAGGGCGGCCTCCTGCCCGCCATCAGCCCCCTCGACCCCACCTTCCCCGCCGCCGTCCGGCAGGTGCTGGCCAAGCTCGAGGTCGGCCAGGTCAGCGACCCGCTCGCCCTGGGCACGGGCATGGCCCTCCTCAAACTCGAGCGAAAAATCGACGCCCAGAAGGTGAATTTCGACGATGTGAAGGATCGCATGACCCTCGTCGCCCGCCGACGCGTCGAACGCAACCTCATGGAGCAGCTCGCGGCCGGCCTGATCCGGGACAGCCAGGTCCTGGTCCTGGACCCAGCCCTCCAGAAAGCCTGGAACCAGCAGCTCCAGAGCCTCCAGACCACCTCGCCCTGAGCTACAATGATCCTTTCGCCGCCAGCCGGCGGCCTTCGAGTAAACCGCCATGGACATCCACGTCGCCAGCCGCATCGAGCGCCTCCCGCCCTACGTCCTGGGCAGGCTCAAGAACATGATCCACGAGCGCCGCCAGGCCGGCGCCGACGTCATCGACCTGAACATGGGCAACCCCACCGACGCCCCGCCCGACCCGGTCGTCGACAAGATCCGCGAGGCCGTCACCGACCC
>JADZET010000096.1 GCA_020850375.1 Phycisphaeraceae bacterium
AGTTCTACGGGCCGTTCAAGGAGAACCTGGACAACGCCCACCAGTCGATGGTGCACGCCAAGGCGGAGATGGAGACGGCGCCGCACGAGTGCCCCAAGTGCGGGGCGGGGACGGTGTACCGGTTCGGGAAGAACGGGCGGTTCCTCTCGTGCAGCCGGTATCCCAAGTGCGAGTTCGCGGCTCCGATCGACGCCGAGGGCAACCCGCAGGGGCCGGAGGTCACGGACATTCTTTGCCCGATCTGCGGGTCGGGGATGAGCAAACGCACGGGTCGGTTCGGCGCGTTCCTGGGGTGCGTGAACTACCCGACGTGCAAGGGGATCCTGCGGCTGGACCCCCGCAAGGGGACGGTGATCCTGCCCAAGGTGCCGCCGCTCTTGACGGACGTGCCGTGCCCGAAGTGTGGGTCGCCGCTGGCCATGCGGATGAGCAAGCGCGGGTTCTGGCTGAGCTGCTCGACGTTCCCCAAGTGCCGGGGGCGCGCGGCGTGGACGTCGGTCGAGCCGGAGAAGCAGCAGACGCTCGAAGAGGCCTACCACAAACACGAGAAGGAAAACCCCGTGCCTGTGGTGCGGACGACGGGAGGGCAGGTGGTGGGCGAGGGGTACATGCCGACGATCGGCTCAGCGCCCGCCGCGACGGGGCAGGAGGCGGTGGGCTCGCGCGATCTTGATTCGGACGCGGCGTGAGGTATCAGAAATAGATGGGGACTTGTGCGGGAGGCGATCGCGCCTACTGCACGGTGGCGTTGAGCGCCGCCTGGGCGGCCAGGCCGCGGCGCAGGCTGATCAAGAGGCCGTGCACGCTGGCGATCGCGGGCTCGAACTTGCCGCCGGCGGCGTCATCGCGGAGCTGGCCCGCACGGTCGATCAGGCCGTCGATCGACGCCCGCACGGCCGCGCGGTCGCGCAGCAGCGTGGTGCGCATCTGCTCGAGTTCCTTCTGCAAGCGATCCACGTCCGCCTGGGTCACCATGATTCGTTCTCCTGGCCGAGGCCCGTCCCTGCCCCCGGGGCCGTCAGCGATTTATCCCCATCGTCGGCGATCACGGGCTTGCGGCCGAAGTTTTCCCTCCGGCGGATTTGGGCCTACAATCCCGGACCGCTTCGCACGTGCTTTTTGGCCCGATAACCCCACCTTTCGCGAGTTCCCCCATGAGCCCCGCCGCCAACCCCCAGGTCCAGCTCGAAACGTCCGAAGGCGCCATCACCATCGAGCTCTGGCCCGACGTCGCGCCCGGCCACGCGGAGAACTTCCTCAAGCTCACGCGCCAGGGTTTCTACGACGGGTTGAGCTTCCACCGCATCCTGCCGGGCTTCGTCATCCAGGGCGGCTGCCCGCGCGGGGACGGGACGGGCGGGCCGGGCTGGAAGGTCAAGGCCGAGTTCAACGACCGCAAGCACGACAAGGGCGTGCTCTCCATGGCCCGCAGCGCGCACCCGGACTCGGCGGGGTCGCAGTTCTTCATCTGCCTGGGGCGTGAGCACTGCCAGCACCTCGACAAGCAGTACACAGCCTTCGGCAAGGTGATCAGCGGGATCGAGGCGGTGGACAAGATCGCCGCCACGCCGCTGGCGGACCGCAGCGCGGGGACGCCGGCCAAGGCGCCGAAGATCAACAAGGCGACGGTGGTCGGGGCCTGAACTGGCGCTTTATTCGAATTCGGATGCCTGCGTGGTGGCGGCCGCGTCGTCGCGGGCCAGGACGTAGTACTTCGGCTCCATGCCGCGGATGGTCACGTCGCCGCTGATCCATTGCATGAAGAGGTAGGGCCGGCCGTCGAGTTGGCGGATCTCATAGTGAGCGTCCGGACCTTTGAATGAGAAGATGCGTCCCCTGCTCCAGACGTGCTTGTCGTCCGGCTGCCACTGGACGCGGCCGTCGGGCTCGAAGGTCAGGGAGCGAAGGAACAGATCGACTTGGGAGTACCGAGTCCCGGGCTTGAACTGGTCAATCTTCTCGACGAAATCCACGCTGACCCATCGGCCCAGCACGTCGGGGTCGGGCTCGAAGGCCGGCAGGACCCGTCGTTGCGTTGTCGGGGTTGGGGTGTAGGTCATCACGGGCCAACTCGCAATGGCGATCGCGCCGGCGCCCCAGAGCAGCAGGACCACGAAAGCGAACCATGAGGCCGGCCGGGCCATGTTCGTCGTCCAGCCGATGCCGAAACGCTTCTCCACCCAGAGGGCGGGGTCGTCGGGGTTGAAGTAGATCACTCCGAGCTTCCAGCAACGATCGGGTGTGCCGTCGCCACGAGACGCACACTTGCCGGCGCGGTCCTCAAGCCGCATGATCCGGGCGATGATCAGGCCGATGACGATGATCATCAGGGGATCGAGCACGAGCAGCGGCAGCAGATAGCCCATCGGTGAGTGGCCAGGGGAGAGGAAGGCCGGCGCCAGGGCGAGCCAGGCCATGGACGCGGCCATGGCGTAGGCGACCAGGGGGAGAATCCAGAGCATCAGGCGGTGGCGCTGCTCGGCCTGCGGGGTTTGTGGGCCGCGCATGGGCGCACGGACAAGCGTCAGGCCCAGGGCGGTCAGCAGGAGGCAGATCCAGATTCCCATGACGGGCATCATCAGGAGGCTGGCGGTGCTTCGCGGCGCCCAGGCATCGACCTGACCCTGGATGTTCCAGTGCATCGGGAGCGACGAAGGCATGCGGTCGGCCAGGGCGAGCGCGAGCAGGCCGGCGAGGATGCAGATGACGTAGGGGCCGGCATGGACGGGCCAGCCGCCGGGCATGGCGACACGGCGTGGGCGGACCACCGCCTCGCGCACCAGCGACTCGGGCGCGGCGTGCGGCAGGACGCGCCTGCGGGCCAGCAGGTACACGCACGCGACGAGAATCAGCTGAATCGGCGTCACGACGAGCAGCGCCAGGAGCAGCGCAGCAGGCCAACGAAGAATCGCCACGGCGACGGCCAGCATGCCCAGGACGGACAGGACACCCACTGCCAGCACACGCCTCCGGAAGTGGCGGATGATGTCCGCGGCCTCGGGCGTGTCCGTGAAGTCCGGGTCAACGGTGACCCCCAGGAGCAGGCCGCGTCGGGCAAGGATGGGCAGCCACCAGCAGACGGCCGTCAGGATGAGCTGGGCAAGGAAGATGGTGCTGAGCGTCAGGAAGGCGAGCTGTTGTGCGACACCCATGGTGATCTCCTTGGCTAGCGCGGCTTGGCGCTGTCAGGCCCGGTCCGGGAGGTTTGGGGCAGCGCGGCCCGGGCGCCCATGCGACGCAGACGACAGGCGTGGTCTTCCAGAAGGGACGCGACGTCCTGCGGCGTGACACCCTCGGCCACGGCCTTGGCGCAGCGTTCGCGGAGTTCGTGGGCGAGTTGCGTCATCGCCCGGCGGTCGGGCGGATCGTGCCGGCGGTCCAGGACGGTGGCGCCGCGACGACGCCCCAGATCGAGCCAGCCCTCCTGGGCGAGGCTGCGGTAGGACTCGGCCACGGTGTTGTGGTGCACACCGAGGTCGGCGGCGAGCTGGCGGACGGTGGGAAGCTGATCACCAGGGGTAAATGCGCCGCCGACGAGCAGGGCTCGCAGGCCGTCGGTGATCTGCCGGTAGACGGGCTCGGAAGAGGCCAGGTCGATGCGCAGGACTGGCTGCGGACCGCTCATGCGGTCTATTGTACATTACATATGTACAAATGCAAGCGGGCGCCAAATCAGGGAAGCGGGGCGGTGATCGAAGTGGCTAGAACTCCGCCACGGGGGTCCCGCCCTCGAGCCATTCGATGATGTTCAGGACGAGGTAGTTCCAGTTCTGGAAGCCGGGGTTGAGGATGGGCTGGCCGTTCTCGGGCTGGTAGTACTCGTGCAACGCGCCGTGCTGTTCGAGGTCCTGGCCGAAGAGCCGGATGGTTTTCTCAGCCAATTCCCTTGCCTCAACATCGAAACCGTAGCGTACCAGGCCCCGGAAGGTGAGGTAGTTCGCGACACCCCAGATGGGGCCGAGCCAGGACGAGGGGTTGCCCGAGGCGCGGAGGTTGTACATCTTCTCCATCCGCGAGAGGGTGCGGACGCCGAAGGGGGCGTTGAACGTCTGCGGGTCCTTGAGGTGCTCCTCGACCATGCGGTGGGCGTGATCGGGGCTGGCCACGCCGGACCACAGGGCCATGAAGCCGGACCAGACGCCGATGCGCTGGATCAGACACGGCCAATCGCGCGGCTGGCCGTAGTGCAGCTCGGGCGACTCGAAGCGAGGGACGGGCTTGAGGTTGAAGTCGACGCTGTAGTAGAAGCCCAGCCAGGGGTCCCAGCAGTGCTCCTGGATGGCGGCCTTGAGGTCGTCGGCGTCCTTCTGGTACTGGGCGGCGACTTCGTCCAGGCCGACGCGTTGCAGCAGATAGACCAGGGCCAAGAGCTCGCGGTGCATCATGCAGTTGAGGTAGATCGAGCCGCTGCTGCGGTCGGGTCGGCCGTAGGTGCAGGGGTCGTTGTCGACGCCGATGGCCAGGTCGGTCTGCCAGAAGTAGAGCCCGCAGGCGTGGCGGGAATGGTTGCGGTAGAGGTTGATGAAGGACTGGAGCGGGTAGAGCTTCTCGCGGAGCCACGTCGCGTCGCCGCCGTCCTGCTGGACGAGGAAGGCCGCGTGCTGGGCGAGGCAGGGCTTGTGCATGTTGTCCGCCATGCCCTTGCCGTCGCGCGGCCAGGGTCCGCCACGGTCGATGACGATCGGGACCCAGCCGGTCGGGCCGTGGGGCTCGAGGTAGTTGAGGATGCAGCCTCGCTCATGCGGGCGGGCCTTGTCGAACTCGGCCGGGTCGGCGACGCGGGTGAGGACCTGCCGCAGGGCGACGTTGCTCAGCCAGGAGTCCCAGTCCCAGAGCAGGTCGGCGTACTGCGAGCTGCCGGGAGTGAGGAAGGGGTGCCGCAGGGCCTTGCCCGCGTCGCGGTACATCTGCCGGTAGTCCTTGCAGACGTGCTCGCGGATCAGGGGGATGTAACGGTCGAGGTCAGCTGCCAAGGATGATGTTCCCGTGAAATAACCCCGCCCCACTTACTTGAACAGGTTGTACTTGAGGATGCAGCGGATGGCGGAGAAGCCGTCCTTCCAGTTGATCTTCTTGCCCTCGGCGAAGGTGCGGCCGGAGTAGGAGACGGGGGTCTCGTA
>JADZET010000097.1 GCA_020850375.1 Phycisphaeraceae bacterium
ATCGCCGCCTGCTCCTCCTCCGTCCCCTGTTCCTGCATCAGCGGGATCAGCTCCCGCGCCACGAATGGGAACGTCACAAACACCGTCGCCAGCACGATCCCCGGCACCGCGAAGATGACGTGTACCCCATGCTCGATCATCCACGCCCCTAGCCACCCGTGCAGCCCAAACAGCAGCACAAAGATCAGCCCCGAGATCACCGGCGAAACCGCGAACGGCAGATCGATCAGCGTGATCAAGACATTTTTCCCCACGAAGTCGAACTTCGCGATCGCCCACGACGCCGCCAGCCCGAACACCACGTTCACCGGCACGCTGATCCCCGCCGCGATCAGCGTCAACTTGATCGCCGACCACGCCGCCGCGTCCGTGAAGCTCGCCAAGTACGCCCCCACGCCCCCCCGCAACGCCTCCGTGAACACCGCCGCCAACGGCGCCACCAGGAACAACCCCAAAAACCCCAGCGACACGATGATCAACGACCCCCGCACCCACCCCGGCTCCCGCGCCCCCGGAAGTGTTGCACCCTGCTTGACAGCCGTGTCCTGCAATCGTGATGGAATCCCGCCCGCCATACTTCACACTCCCGCCTTGTGCCGGTGGCTGCTCCACCACTGCAAAAGATTGATCCCCAGCAGCATCACGAACGACGCGATCAGCATCACCACCGCGATCGCCGTCGCCCCCGCGTAGTCGTACTGCTCGAGCTTGACCACGATCAGCAGCGGCGTGATCTCCGTCCGCATGGGCAGATTCCCCGCGATGAAGATCACCGACCCGTACTCCCCCAATCCCCGCGCCAGCGACAGCGCGAACCCCGTCAGCAGGGGGGGCAGCACCCCCGGAAGGATCACCCGCCTGAATGTCTGCCACCGATTCGCCCCCAGGCTCGCCGCCGCGTCCTCCACCTCCACGTCCAGGTCCGCCAGCGCCGGCTGCAGCGTCCGCACCACGAACGGCAGCCCGATGAACGTCAGCGCCACGATCACCCCCAACGGCGTGAACGCCACCCTGATCCCCAACGGCTCGAGCCACCGCCCGATCCACCCATTGGGCGCATAGATCGCCGTCAGCGCGATCCCCGACACCGCCGTCGGCAGCGCGAAAGGCAGGTCCACCAGCGCATCGACGACCTTCTTCCCCGGGAAGCTGTACCGCACCAGCGTCCACGCCACCACGAATCCGAACACCATGTTCACCCCCGCCGCCGCCAGCGACGTCAGCAACGTCAGCCGGTACGACGCCACCACCCGAGGCTCGCTGATCGTCGCCCACACATGCGCCCACGACGCCGTCGCCGTCGTCAGAAACAAGCTCGACAGCGGGATCAACACGATCAGGCTCAGGTAGAAGACCGTGAACCCCATTGTCACCCCGAACCCCGGCAGCACGCTAGGCTGTTTCAGTCGCATCGCCATGCCTCACCGTCCCGCCCCGTAGATCCGGTCAAACACCCCGCCGTCCGCGAAGTGCGTCTCCTGCGCCTTGCCCCATCCCCCAAACGCCTCGGCCACCGTGAACAGCCGCACCCCCGGAAACCGATCCGCATACTTCTCCGCCACCTTCGTCATCCGGGGCCGATAGAAGTTCTGCGCCGCGATCTCCTGCCCCTCGGCGCTGTACAGGTATTTCAGGTACGCCTCCGCCACCTCCCGCGTCCCATGCCGATCCGCCACCGCATCGACGACCGCCACCGGCGGCTCGGCCAGCACGCTCACCGACGGCACGACGATCTCGAAGTTCTCCTCCCCGAACGCCCGCACCGCCAGGTGCGCCTCGTTCTCCCACGCGATCAGCACGTCCCCGATCCCCCGCTGCGCGAACGTCGTCGTCGCCCCCCGCGCCCCCGAGTCCAGCACAGGCACATGCCCATACAAGTCCGCCACAAAACCCCGCGCCTCCTCCTGAGCCCTGGCCACCTGTTCCTCGAATGTCTGATCGTGGAGTTTGCCCAAGTCCCCCAGCTCCCTCTGCAGCACAAACCCCCACGCCGCCAGGTAATTCCACCTCGCCCCCCCGGAAGTCTTCGGGTTCGCCGTGATCACCGCCACCCCCGGCTTGACCAAATCCCCCCAATCCCTGATCCCCTTCGGGTTCCCCTTCCTCACGAGGAACACGATCGTCGACGTGTAAGGCGCGCTGTGCTCCGGCAGCCGCTCCTGCCAATCCCCCGGCAGCAACCCCGACTTCGCCGCGATCGCATCAATGTCATACCCCAGCGCCAGCGTCACCACGTCCGCCTCGAGCCCATCGATCACGCCACGGGCCTGCTTGCCCGATCCCCCATGCGATTGCAGCACCGTCACCGTCTGCCCCGTCTCTCGCTTCCAGTACTCCGCGAACGCCCGATTGAACTCCTGATAGAACTCCCGCGTCGGGTCATACGACACGTTGAGCAGCTCCACCTGCCCCCG
This sequence comes from Phycisphaeraceae bacterium, assembly GCA_020850375.1. The sequence continues at coordinate 2,415 of JADZET010000097.1, forward strand.
CGCCGCTCCCCCGAGCCCCACGCCCACCGCCAGCACAATCAAACTCACCCACCTGCCCGCGCCGCTCCATCGCATGACCCACGCTCCAGTCCACCCACCCCACAACCCGCCGAACACGGACGCACCACAACCCCTCGCCCCGGCGAGCGTCCTCCGCCGTGCGATTCACACCATCGATCCGCACTCTTTCAAACGTCTACCGCTACCGTACCCCCGCCGTCGCCACCTCATCCGCCAGTCCCGCAAAGAGCGGCGTCGACAGATACCGCTCCCCGCAGCTCGCCGCCACGGTCACGATCACCTTGCCCCTGTTCTCCGGCTTGGCCGCCAGCCGCGCCGCCGCCGCCACATTCGCCCCGCTGCTGATCCCCACCAGCAGCCCCTCCTCCTTCGCCAGCCGACGCGCCCACTCGAACGCCTCGTCGTTGCTGATCTGCTCCACCCCCGCCAGCAGCGACGTGTCCAGGTTCTTCGGGATAAACCCCGCTCCGATCCCCTGGATCTTGTGAGGCCCGGGCTTGCCCCCGCTGATCACCGGCGAGTGCGTCGGCTCGACCGCAATCGCCTGCACCCCCGCCTTCTGAGACTTGAGGTACCGCGTCACCCCCGTGATCGTCCCGCCCGTCCCCACCCCCGCCACGAAGATGTCCACCTTCCCCCCCGTGTCCGCCCAGATCTCAGGCCCCGTCGTCGCCTCATGGATCGCCGGGTTCGCCGGGTTCTCGAACTGCTGCGGGATCCACGCGTTCTCCGTCGTCGCCACCAGCTCGCCCGCCTTGGCGATCGCCCCCTTCATCCCCTCCGCCGCCGGCGTCAGCACCAGGTTCGCACCCAGCGCCCTTAGCAGCGCCCGCCGCTCCAGGCTCATCGACTCCGGCATCGTCAGCGTCAGCCTGTACCCCTTGGCCGCCGCCACGAACGCCAGCGCGATCCCCGTGTTCCCGCTCGTCGGCTCGATGATGTGCGTCTCTTTGTTCAGCGTCCCGCGCTTCTCCGCGTCCTCGATCATCGCCCGCCCGATCCGGTCCTTCACGCTCGACAGCGGATTGAAGTACTCGAGCTTGAGATAAACCGTCGCACCCCCGGAAGGGACCAACCGGTTCAGCCGTACCAGCGGCGTGTTGTAGGTCGTCTCGAGGATGTTGTTGTAAGTCTTCTGGTGGGCCATGGCAGTCTCTCCTAGGGGTTCAACCTCAGCTTAGGGCATCTCGGCCCGCATTGCATGTCCAAAATGCCCTCCGAGCCGACGATCGAATCGGTGGCGACGTCCCCCCCCATCCCACCCCGCGTTCTGGCGACACTCAACTCCTTTACTTCATCAATAACGATCAATTGCATCGTATATAACTCCAAATAAATCAGATCCCCGCCCCCCCGCTCAGCTCCTCGCTGAACACCTCTTCCCGCGTCACCGGCCGACCCGCCGCCACCGCCGCCAGCGTCGACCGATCCATCAGCCGCGCCGTGAAATTCCGGATCTCCAACAGCACCCGCCTGAACCGGCACAGCGGCTCCTGGCTGCACCGCATGGTGTCCGAGACCGACACGCACCCGATCGGCGCGATGATCCCGTCGAAGTGCCGCACAATCTGACCCATCGTGATCTCCTCGGGCTTTTTCCCCAGAAGATAGCCCCCATCCCGCCCCGGCACGCTCTTGACCCACCCCTTGCTCTTGAGCTCGAGCATGATCTGCTCCAGGAACCGCTTGGGCACGTCGTTCCGCCGCGCCAGCTCCCGGATCGGGATCGGCGTGCTCGGGCCATGCTGGTGCTGCTCCACCAGCGTGAACATCGCCCGCAACGCGTAATCGGTCTTCATGGAAAGTTTCATAGCCCAATACTCATTCACGACTGAATAGGTCGTACTTTATCCCCCACGCATCGCCCCGTCAAGTCCTCACCCACATCCGTGGATAAATTTCCTTCTGCCCCGCCTACTGCCCCTACTGCCCCGTCGTCTCCGCCTTCTCCTGCTGATGCTTCGCCGCCGGCAGCTTCGCCAGCACATCCAGCACATTTTGCTTATACCGCTGCGTCAGCACCGCCGCCGCCTCCGCCCCCTCCGTGTTGGGGTACTTCTCCGCGATGATCTGGCTGATCCGCTTGACCCGTTCCCCCGCGTACGGATGCGTCGAGAACACCATCAGCCCCGACTGCCCACCCGACATCTGCAGCAACACGTTGAGCATCGCCGCCATCCCCCGCGGGTCATACCCCGCCAGCGCCATGTACCGCAGCCCCGTCGCGTCCGACTCGTTCTCCGCCCCCCGGCTGTGCGGCAAGAGGAACGTCACGTTCGCCGCCAGGCTCCCCAGGTTGTACGCCTGCTTGAGATTCTCCCCCCGCATCCCCAGCGCAGACCCCCCGACGATCAGCCCGTAGCTCGTGGCCATGTTCATCGTCATCTGCTGCCCGATGTGACGGTGCGTCACGTGCGCCACCTCATGCCCCAGCACCGCCGCCAGCTCCGACTCATCCTTCATCGCCGCCAGCAATCCCCGCGTGATGCACACATGCCCCCCCGGCAGCGCGAACGCGTTGACCACGTCCGAGTCCAAGGCATAGAACCGCCACGGCATCCCCGTCGCCAGCTCGCTCTGCGCCGCCAGCTTCTGACCGATCGCCGACACGTACGCCCGCAGCGCCGCCGACTCGATCTCCCCCCCGAAGCTCTTGACATACTCCGGCGCCTGCTCCTGCCCCATCGCGATCTCTTGCTGCTGCGACAGCATGTTGAACTGCGACTTGCCCGTCACCGGGTTCGTCTGGCACCCCGCCAGCAAAAGAAAAATCGCTCCCCCCAGCGCCACCCCCGCCGCCCGCCTGACCAGCCCCTTCCGGGGGTTCCGGGGGCAGGACCGATAACGTCGGAACAGTTCCCCACAGATCTGATACGCCATCATCGCTGTCTCCTTGCATCTATTAGCCCCATATCGTTGCCTTGTTCAGGCCGGACCACAAGTCTTGATCGCTCCCAGCGGCGTTTCCCACCACCCCCGTTATCGGAACCCGCCCATATATCCGTAACTATTTCAAATAAAGCAACTTATCGCACTCTACCTCGGGAGAACCACCGCCCCCTCAAACGCCGTTCAATCTTCAACGCTTTCGCCCCTCGTCGTTCGATGATGCAAGGACCGACGCCGCACCCTCGACGTCGCCCGGCCGCGACATGGACAGCGCGCCCGTCACCTCCCACACAACCCCGTTCGGGGTGGGCAAGGACGTCTTAACCCATGTGACGCTGCACCCCAGCGTCCTTTCGTCGCGGAGACGTCATCTATGCATCGTGAACAGCTCATCGAGCGTTTCTTCAACTCCCTGATCGGCGGCCAGCGCGACGCCGCTCGGCAGATGGTCGACGAGCTCCTCGAAGCCGACTGTCCCGCCGAGACCATCCTCTCCCAGCTCTTCTGGCCCACCCTCGAGCACATCCAGAACCTCCACCGCCACGACCAGCTCGCCGACCTCGCCCACCACTACGCCACGCGCCTCCTCCGCCTGCTCACCGACCAGATGCAGATGCGCCTGACCCAGGCCGAGCGCCGCGGCCGCCGTCTACTACTGATCTGCGGCCCCGACGAGCCCGAGGAACTCGCCGGACAGATGGCCGCCGACCTCCTCGAAGCCGACGGCTACGACGTCTTCTTCGCCGGCGGCGGCGTCGCCAACGACGAGGTCATCGCCCAGCTCGGCGAGCTCCAGGCCGACCTCCTGGTCGTCTTCGGCGCCCTGCCCACCACCGTCCCCTTCACACGCCTGCTCATCGACCACCTCCACGAGATCGGCATCTGCCCCAACCTCCAGATCGCCGTCGGCGGCGGCGTCTTCAACCGCGCCGAAGGCCTCGCCGAGGAGATCGGCGCCGACCTCTGGGCACGCGACCCCGAGGAGATGGTCCGCGTCATCAACGACCAGCCCCGACGCCGCATGTCCCACGAGCAGCGCACCGTCGGCCGCAAGCGCCGCACCACCAAGAGCACCGCCGCCGCCTAACCGCCCATTCAGGCATCGAAAGGACGCGGGTCAGGGAAGGTGGAGAAGTTGCCGGCAGGGCCCCCGGAAGCTCATACAGCTTTCTCGCCTGGCCTCCCCGGAAGCCCCCACGTCCTTCAAGACCGCGTGGAGCAAGCCCCGCGAGGGATCGCGGGGCTGTTTCTTTCGTAAATCGTCATAACCTCATGTCAAATGATGCCCCCCCTCCGTCATCGGCCTGTCAGAGCCGGGTTCTGTGAGCCCGGTCCGGGCGCCCGGTGCCCGGTCTCACCAAGCTCCCCGCCCACCGGTTGCATCCCTAACTCCCGTTGCGGTATACTCCTCGACTCGCTCAAGCCCGGGGCCCCACGCCCCGACGCCCTGATTCCGAGCCCTGGAGCCGACCGAAGATGCCCACGATCAATCAGCTTATCCGCAGCCCCCGCAAGACCGTCAAGGCCAAGAGCAAGGTCAAGGACCTCGTCGCCAGCCCCCAGAAGCGCGGCGTGTGCCTCCAGGTCAAGACCGTCACCCCCAAGAAGCCCAACTCCGCCCTCCGTAAGGTCGCCCGCGTGCGACTCTCCAACGGCAAGGAAATCACCGCCTACATCGGCGGCGAGGGACACAACCTCCAGGAACACTCCATCGTCCTGGTCCGTGGCGGCCGTGTCCGCGACCTCCCCGGCGTCCGGTACCACATCGTCCGCGGCTCCCTCGACTGCCTCGGCGTCGACGGCCGCCGCAAGGGACGCAGCAAGTACGGCGTCAAACGCTCCAAGTAATCATTGCTTGACCCACCGCCCGGCAGCGTGCCCGGCGGCATCCGTTTCCCCTTACCGCGCCCGCAAGTAATCGAGGCCACAAGTCTCGGTGAACAAAAAGATTCTTCACCTCATGGCCTGTCCGGCCATGAACGCCCCGGAAACTTCCCGGGCGGGTAGCGAAGAATGGATGAGCTGGCGTAGGAGATCGACATGTCAGGTCGCATCACCGCCTCGGACTCTCAGCTCCGCCCCGATCCCAAGTACGGCTCCAAGGTCCTCGCCCGCTTCATCAACTGCGTGATGGTCGACGGCAAGAAGTCCGTCGCCATGCGCGTCGTCTACGGCGCCCTCGACGAGATCGAGAAACGCACCAAGGGCGAGCCCAAGGCCATCGACGTCTTCAACAAGGCCATCGACAACGTCAAGCCCGACGTCGAGGTCCGCTCCAAACGCGTCGGCGGCGCCAACTATCAGGTCCCCATGAGCGTCAAGCCCAAACGCCGCCAGAGCCTCGCCTTCCGATGGCTCATCCAGGCCGCACGCAGCGAGAAGGGCAAGCCCATGGCCCTCCGCCTCGCCAAGGAGCTCATGGACGCCGCCAAGAACGAGGGCAAGTCCGTCCAGACCCGCGAGCAGACCCACCGCATGGCCGACGCCAACAAGGCCTTCGCCCACTTCGCCTGGTAACCCCCGGAAACGGAAACCGGGCCCACGGCCCGTGATGGAATATCAAAGCCCTGGGCCTCCCGGCCCAGGGTTCTTTTTTTTGAGCAGTGGAGCATTGAACAGTTGAAGGGAAAAGAGCAGGGGCCCCGAACAGCGGACCAAACAGGGTAAAAAAGTCGCCGTTTGACCCCCGCTCCCCCTTCGCCTACACTCCCCTCGCTCTTATCGAGAGTGGCTGAGGGACGGGCCCTGTGAAGCCACCGCAACCGCCCGGCGGAGAGACCCGCCGCATCGCAGGTGCGAAATCCCGCTCCGCTTCCAGGCTCATTCGCCAGGATCCGGGGGAAGATAAGAAGCGGTTCGATCCCTCCCCAAGCGCGGACGGATGCCGGCCCTTCTTATCCACGGAAGGGTTTTTTTGTATCCCGATCCGCTGGCCCCCTCCGCCCGCGATCGGCCCCACGGGGAAGGACACGACCATGAGCTACGTCTCCGGCCTAGTCTGCAAGGAATGCGGCGCCAAATACGGCATCGAGCCCCGCACCGTCTGCGATCACGACTTCGGCCCCGTCGAAGTCGCCTACGACTACGACGCCATGCGCGGACAAGTCACCCGCGCCTCGATCGAGGCCGGCCCGCGATCCCTCTGGCGCTACCGCGACCTCCTGCCCATCGAGGGCGAACCCAAGGTCGGCCTGAACTCCGGCTACACCCCCCTGATCCGCGCCGACAAACTCGCCGCCGAGCTCGGCGTGCGCGAACTCTACATCAAGGACGACAGCACCAACTACCCCACCTTCTCCTACAAAGACCGCGTCGTCTCCGTCGCCCTGACCAAAGCCATCGAGTTCGGCTTCGACACCGTCGGCTGCGCCTCCACCGGCAACCTCGCCCACGCCGTCTCCGCCCACGCCGCCAAGGCCGGCCTGCGCGCCTTCGTCATGGTCCCCCACGACCTCGAAGAAGGAAAAATCACCGGCTCACGCGTCTTCGGCCCACGCCTCATCAAAATCAAGGGCAACTACGACGACGTCAACCGACTCTGCTCCCAGATCGCCGACAAGTACGGCTGGGCCATCGTCAACGTCAACCTCCGCCCTTACTACACCGAGGGCGCCAAGACCCACGGCTTCGAAATCGCCGAGCAGCTCGGCTGGCGACTCCCCCAGCACACCGTCGTCCCCGTCGCCGGCGGAACCATCCTCCCCAAGATCGCCAAGGCCTACCGCGAGTTCATCACCCTCGGCCTCGTCGAAGACACCGCCCCCAAGTTCCACGGCGCCCAGGCCGCCGGCTGCAACCCCGTCAGCAAGGCCATCCAGGACGGCGAGGACCTCTTCACCCCCCAGAAACCCAACACCATCGCCAAGAGCATCGCCATCGGCAACCCCGCCGACGGCTACTACGTCATCCGCACCGTCCGCGACTCCGGCGGATGGGCCGAGTCCGCCACGGATGACCAGATCGTCGACGCCATCAAGCTCCTCGCCCGCACCGAGGGTATCTTTACGGAGCCCGCCGGCGGCACCACCCTGGCCTGCGCCATCAAGCTCATCCAGGCCGGCCGCATCCCCCGCGACGAGTCCATCTGCGTCTGCATCACCGGCAACGGCCTCAAAACCATCGAGGTCATGCAGGGCCGATTCGAGGAATCACCCGCCATCCAACCCAAACTCTCCGAGTTCGACGCCCTCGTCGCCCAGATCGAAGAACGCGCGGGCAACCCCAAGCCCAACAGCAGGATTCCTATCCATCAACGCTGACACCGACCACCTCCTCATCCCCAACGCACTCCGACCCCAGACCGACCAGAAGGAGTCCGTCCAGGTCGCCGGCCAAACCGTCGCCCAGGCCCTCGGCGCCCTCTGCTCCCAATACCCCGAGCTGGGCAAACGTCTCTTCAAGGCCGACCAGGAGCTCAACCGCTTCGTCAACGTCTACGTCAACAACGAGGACATCCGCTTCCTCGAAAACCTCCACACCCCCCTCCACAACGGCGACGAAATCGCCATCGTCCCCGCCATCGCCGGCG
>JADZET010000098.1 GCA_020850375.1 Phycisphaeraceae bacterium
AATCCCACATCCGCGCCGTGACGCTCCCCGACGGCCAGACCCGCTACGAGGCCGCCGACCTCGGCCACCACCACCACTTCCGCTGCACCCGCTGCGACAAGGTCTTCGACCTCGAGGGCTGCGGCGTCCACATCCAGGACGGCTCGACCCTCCCCGGCGGCTACTACGTCGAGGACCACGAGCTAACCCTCTTCGGCGCCTGCCCCGCCTGCGCCAAACGCGAGCACAACAGCCGCCGCAAGCCCAAATAACCCAGCTCGCCGCCTCCCTTCTGAGAATCGCCCCCGCCGACTTGCCCCGCCCTGATCCTTATTGATACAATATTCTCATCAGCCCCCCCCAACCCCCAACCCCCAACCCCTAATCCCCACCCCCATGCCCTTCTACGTCTACGAGGTCGTGCTCGAAGGTGAAGACGAACCCGGTCAGCGGTTCGAGGTCTTCCAGAAGATGAGCGATCCCCCGCTTACCAAACACCCCACCACCGGCCAGCCCGTCCGCCGGGTCATCAGCGCGCCCTACCTCGGCGGAAAGAACTCCGACGCCGCCGTCAAGCGCAACCTCTCCGACAAGCGCCTCGGCGAGCTGGGCTTCACCAAGTACGTCAAGACCGACAAGGGCCGGTACGAAAAAACCGCCGGCTCCGGCCCCGACCAGATCAAGGCCCCCAATCCGTAAAGGATCCTCCATGCACCGCGCGTCTCATGTCCTGATGTTCACTGGCGTCCTGCTGGCGTGCCTGTCGCTGACCGCCTGTGGAGGCGAATCCCCGCCTCCCCCCCAGGCCTCCCCGCCCGGCGTGATCAACGTCGCCGTCAGCGTCCTGCCCCACGCCTGGCTCGTCGAGCAGGTCGGCGGCCCGCGCGTGGACGTCATGGCCCTGATCGAGCCCGGCCAGAGCCCGCACACCTACTCGCCCACCGACGCCCAGGTCAGCCGCGTCATGGCCTCGGCCGTCTATTTCCGCACCGGCCTCGAATTCGAATCCGCCCCCTGGTTCGACTCCCTCAAGTCCACCTCCCTCAAGATCGTCGACCTGCGACGCGGCATCGAACTCCTGCCGATGACGGAGCATGACGACCACGACGAGGCAGCGGCTGAATCGCACGATGGACACGACCGCCACGGCGGCCTCGACCCCCACATCTGGCTCAGCCCGCGCCTCCTCAAGATCCAGGCCACCACCATCGCCGGCACCCTCGCCTCGATCGACCCCCCGCACGCCGGCGAATACCTGGACAACCTCAAATCCCTCACCGCCCGCCTCGACACCCTGGACAAAGATCTCACCGCGGTGCTCGAACCACTCAAAACGTCCGCAGCTTCCGGGGGCGGGGGTGGCGGTGCCTTCTTCGTCTTCCACCCCGCCTGGGGTTACTTCGCCCACGACTACAGCCTGACCCAGGTCCCCATCGAGGTCCAGGGCAAGGAGCCCACCGACGCCGAGCTCACCGCCCTGCAAACCCTCGCCCTCGAGAAGAACGTCAAGATGATCTTCGTCCAGCCCGAGGTCGCCGGCCGCGGCGCTAAAGCCGTCGCCGACGCCATCGGCGCTCAGCTCCAGACCCTCGACCCCCAGGCCCGCGACATCGCGGCCAATCTCCGCCACGTCGCCCAGGCCCTCCGCGCCGCTAGCAACCCCACCCCATGACCCACGCCGCCGCCACATCCGACGCCACCGCCACGACGACCCCCATCGTCGAGCTCCGCCACGTCACCTTCGCCTACGCCCAGCAGGGCTCCACCGGCGAGCCGGTCCTCGACGACGTCTCCCTCACCGTCGAGCCCGACGACTTCCTGGGCGTCATCGGCCCCAACGGCGGCGGTAAAACGACGCTCCTCAAGATCATCCTCGGCCTGCTCGCCCCCCAGACCGGCACGATCCGCGTCTTGGGTCAGCCCCCCGCCAAGGTCCGCCCCCGCATCGGCTACGTCCCCCAGCACGCCCAGATCGACGTCTCCGTCCCCGCCAGCGTGCTCGACGTCGTCCTCATGGGCCGCCTTCACCGCTCCTCCTGGGGCCTGCGTTACAGCCGCACCGACGTCGAAGCCGCCCGTGCCGCCCTCGAACAGACCGCCGTCGCCGACTTGTCGAATCGCCGCCTCGGCACCCTCTCCGGCGGCCAGCGCCAGCGCGTCCTGATCGCACGCGCCCTGGCCTCCGACGCCAAGATGCTCCTGCTCGACGAGCCCACCGCCGGCGTCGACGCCCAGGCCGAGCGCGGCCTGACGGACCTCCTGCATCAGCTCAACGATCGCATCCCCATCGTCATGGTCTCCCATGACATCTCGTTTGTCTCAACCCACCTCAAGCGTGTCGCCTGCCTGAATCGCCGTCTGACCTGCCACCGAGCCGGCGAGGTCACCTCCGAGATCATCTCCCAGATGTACGGCCACCAGCACGTCATGCTCGTCCACCACGAGCCCGACTGCCCCCTGAGCGACCCCGGCTGCGACCACGGCCACGTCCACGCCCACGTTCACCTTCCCGACACCGCGCCTCAGCCCAAGGCGGAGCAGCCATGATCCCCTTCATCGAGTCCATGCGTCACAACCCGTTCCTGGGCACGGGCCTGCTCGCCGGCCTCCTGGCCAGCCTCGCCTGCGGCCTGATCGGCCCCTACGTCATCACCCGCCGCATCGTCTTCCTCGCCGGCGCCATCGCCCACATGGCCGTCGGCGGCATCGGCACCGCCATCTACCTCTCCACCCACTACCCGCAATCCCTAGGCTGGCTCACCCCCCTCGGCGGCGCGATCATCTGGTCCCTCGCCTCGGCCGTGATCATCGGCCTGATCCACCACCGCGCCAAAGAGCGCCTCGACACCCTCATCGGCGCCATGTGGGCCGTGGGCATGTCCATCGGCATCCTCCTGATCAAGCTCACCCCCGGCTACCACGCCGAATTGATGAGCTACCTCTTCGGCAGCATCTCCTTCGTCTCGCGTGAACAGCTCTTGCTGATGGCCTTCCTCGACGCCGTGATCGTCGCGGCCCTGCTCATCTTCCACAAACGCCTGCTCGCCATCTGCCTCGACCAGCAGCAGGCCCAGCTCCAGGGCGTCAACGTCCTGGCCATGAACATCCTGCTGCTTAGCCTCGTCGCCCTGACGGTTGTCTGCCTCATCCAGGTCGTGGGCCTGATCCTCGTGATCGCCCTCCTGACGCTCCCCGCCGCGACGGCCGCCCATCACGCCTGGCGGATGGGCTCACTCATGCTCATCGCCACGCTCCTGTGCGCCGTGGTCACCACCGGCCCGCGGATGCTCGTCTACGGCACCCCGATCAGCCCAGAGTCCGCCATCGTCCTGGCCGCCGGACTGGTCTACCTTGCTTCGGTCGCGGTTGAGCGGTTGGCCGCTCGCAGGGCCGTCCCGTCCGCGTAGACGGCGCCGCTCGACGCCAGCGCCCGGGCCTCACGCTCGGCGCGATGGATCGCCCCAACCGGCGCCAGCCCAAGGTCCTTCGCCAACGCGTCAAGCAGCGCCTCGACGCGGACGCTCTCGTCGTAGGTCCCCGCGTGGATCTGTCCCCGGATGCGGCGGATCAGCCCCACACGCACCGCCCGATCCGCCCGGCTTGCGGTGCGGACACGGGTGGAGATGGGTGTCGGTCGACGCATTCGTTCCCGGAAGCATTCTGGAGCGGCATGAACCCCCGAGTCTCGTCGGATGGACGTGATCATGACACGCACTCCATTGCATGAGTGGAAATTCCTCCGGTCGACTCCGCCGACCTCATAGCCATTCTTTCGCCCGACGTCATGCCCGACAATCGTGGGAAACACGAGTCATCACGCCGGGAATTTGGTTCAAGTCCCGCCGGGGTTTCCCCCAGATCGAGTCAGGTTGAGGCTTCGACCGGCGCGTCGGTCAGGCGATCGAATGATCCCTTATGGCTCGCTCAGGTGCCGCCGGTGCCGTCACTCATGCTCGATCGTGAACTGCACGGCGTAATGGATGAGCTGTGTGCCGTTGTCGAGCCGGAGCTTCTGCTTGATGTTCTCACGATGCGTCTCGATGGTCTTGATGCTCAGGTGCAGAAGGTCGGCGATCTGACGGGTGGTCTTGCCCTGCCCGATCAGGTACAGGACCTCGAGCTCGCGGTCGGTCAGGTCCTCGACGCTCCCCGCCGGGCCCGTGATCCCGCCCGTGGCGCGCGCGAGCATGAACTGCGACATGACGTCGGAGAGGACGATCCTGCCCTGACGCACCGCGCGGATCCCCTCGATCACCCGTTCAGCCGCCTCGTTCTTCATCAGATAGCCCATCGCCCCGGCCTTCATCGTCCGCTGGGCGTAGAAGCTCTCCTGGTGCGTCGAAAGCACCAGCACCGGCAGCCCCGGGTGCTGTGCCTTGATGTCCTTGATCAGCTCGATCCCGTCGAGCCCGTGGAACGACAGGTCCACCACCGCCACGTCCGGGTTGAACTGCTTGATGGCCTTGAGCCCTTCGGCGGGCGAGTCCGCCTCCCCGCAGAGCTCCATGTCCGACTCGTCGTTGATGAGTCTGCCCAGCCCTTGGCGGACCAATGGATGGTTGTCAACAATAAGAACCCGGCAGCGTCGCGTTGGTGCTACGCCAGGATTCGCGTTGGACTGCGTCATCAGATACCCCAGACTACAGCCGCCACACCTAAGACACGTCATTGCAGCACGATGTGGGAATCGTAGGCGGCGAATTTGACGAATCCAGCCGGCCCCCGATGATCGTGTCAGGCATGCCCCGTCCCCAGATCGGGGGGATGGCCTCGATCAAGAGGGGGCAGGTACTGAGGCCGAAATTGTCTGATATCGTCGCCGAAGCTTTGAGCCTTCTATATTCCGGGAAAGCGCCTGGGATTCAAGCCCGATCGTCGTTCGGGCTGATTCAGCCCCTCGCAGTTTTCTAGAGATGGGACGCTGGAACATGACTGATTTTTTTCACTCAGCTCGCGCCGGTCAAGCCTACCGCCAACTCCTCCAACGGATGCGCGAGCGAGCCCTGCTCGAAAGCACCGCCAGCCTCCTGTGGTGGGACCAGGAGACCATGTTGCCCCCCGGCGGCGTCGAGCACCGCAGTCGGCAGACTTCATTGATGTCCAGGCTCGCGCACCAGATGCTTGTCGCCGAGGAAGTTGGCCAGTGGCTGCAAGCCTGTGAGGATGATCCCGCGCCCCAGTCCTCCCCGCTCAGCGACGAAGCCGTCAACCTCCGCGAACTCCGCCACGCCTACGATCGCGCCCGCCGCGTCCCGGGCGAACTCGTCGAGGAGATCTCCCGCGTCACCAGCCTCTGCGTCCACGCCTGGACCCAGGCCCGGCAGAAGAACGACTTCGCCTCCTTCGCCCCCTGGCTCGAGCAGGTCGTCGCCCTCGTCCGCAAACAGGCCCAGTGCCTCAGCGCCACCGAACACGCTTCTCGGGCGTCTTCCGGGGGGGGACACCTCTGGGACGCCCTGGCCGACGGCTACGAGCCCGGCTGCACCGCCGCCGACGTCCGCCGCGTCTTCGACCCCCTGCGTCCACGCCTGATCGACCTGGTCCAGAAACTGCTCGACGGCCCGAACAAGCCCAGGAATCACCTCGCCAATCGGCCCATCCCCGTCCCCGCCCAGCAGGCCTTCGTCAAGCAGGTCGCCCAGAAGATCGGCTTCGACTTCCACCGCGGCCGGCTCGACGTCTCCGCTCACCCCTTCTGCTCCGGCTTTCACCCCACCGACGTCCGCATGACCACGCGCTATCGCGACGACGGCCTGCTCGAATCCCTAGGCGGCGTCCTGCACGAGTCCGGCCACGGTCTCTACGACCAGGGCCTGCCCCCGGAACATCACGGCACGCCGCGCGGCTCCGCCGTCGGCCTGGCCGTCCACGAGAGCCAGAGCCGCACCTGGGAGAACTTCGTCGGCCGCTCGCACCCTTTCTGGCAGTGGTGCTGGCCCCTGATGCAACAGCACCTCGGCGCCCAACTCGACGGCCTCTCCCTCGACGACGTCTACGAGTCCGTCAACCTCGTCGGGCGCACCCTCATCCGCACCGAGTCCGACGAGGCCACCTACAACCTGCACATCATGATCCGCTTCGAGCTCGAGCTCGCCCTGATCGACGGCTCGCTGAGCGTCCGCGACCTTCCCGGGGCCTGGAACGAAAAATATCGCGCCTTCCTCGGCATCGAAGTCCCCGACGACGCCCGCGGCTGCATGCAGGACATCCACTGGTCCATCGGCTCCCTGGGCTACTTCCCCACCTACACCCTGGGCAACCTCTACGCCGCCCAGTTCTTCCAGGCCGCCCGC
>JADZET010000099.1 GCA_020850375.1 Phycisphaeraceae bacterium
TAGAGCTTGGCGTTCATCCCCAAGATGAAGCTGGGCATGGTTAGGTCCTCTCGTGGTTACCGTTTGACACTGTCCGCCCACATCGCCGGCAGCTGGGGCTTCTCAGCTTCGAGGGCGGGACCCATGAACGACCGCTGGCAGTAGTGGGCAGCTAAGGTCTTGCCGCGACGCTTGAGTGTCGTCGTGCCGCCGTGTTCAAGCAGCGCCGGCGCCTCGCCCTTGCCGAAGGGCACCGGCCCGATCACGACGGACCGCTTGGCCGGATCGAAGCCGAAGTAGATCAGCCGCCGCAGCGATCCCTCGTGCGAGTGCGGTGGACTTCCGGGGGCGCTGGCGCCCTTCTTCCGCCGGATGCTGCGCTTGGCGGTGGTGCGGACGAACGCGCCAAACCGGCTGAGCACCCGCCGCGTCGCCTTGTCCACGGCATTGAGCACCGCCGGGCGATCGAAGAACAGGGCTTTGAAGTCGATCTGGATCACGCGCCCACCCCCCGCAGGAGCATGCCCGCTGTGGAAGGGAGCGTGAGCGATCCCGCCTCCCAGGCGTCAAGGAAGAAGCCCGACGACGGATGAGCGGAGATCAGGCCGACCTTGCCCGTGGGGTATGTGGCGTCGGTGGCTGTGCGGATCGTCACCCAGTCCGAGTCGCCGGCCGCCATCTTCTTGAGGACCAGTTGGTTGCCATCGGCCTCGAACCGCAGCGACAGGGGCGGCGGCGAGGTCTGAATGGGGCTGCCCAGCGGCACCATCGCGCCGCTGTCGATCCGCATGATCACCGCCCATCCGTAGATGCTGCCGCCCTTGTAGTAGTAGGGGACGTAGCCGCTGCTCGCGCCCTCTTGCAGACGTAGGCCGCCGCCGAACGTGTTGGCGCTGGTCAGCGCGATCTCAGCGGGGATCTGGACCTGGGTGAACTGCTTGACGGGATCGATTCCGGCATCGAGCCAGTGGTAGACGGTGTTGAGCCCGCCGGTGGCGAAGTTGCCATCGGAGCTGATCGTCGCCCCGAGCACCTTCACCCAGGAAGATGCCGGGTTGGCCTCAATCGCCCCCGGAATATTGAACAGGTCACTGGCCACGCTTAGACCTCGAAGTAGACGATCCAGCCACTGCACTGCACGGCGGCACTGAGGAGCAAGGTCAACGCTTCCCCCGTGTTGGTGGCGAACCAGTACTGCTCGCGGTCCCCCGGAACAGGCAGGACGAACCCACCATTGGCCGCCAGGGCCAGGGCGGCGCTGATGGCCGTGCCCGTGTCGGCTGGGCCGGAGTAGAAGGTCGCGTTCACCGCCCCGGCCGCAATCAGACACAAGCCCAGAACACAGAGCTTCTTGCCCGCCACCCCCGGAAGGAGCGTGTTGCCGGCCGCAGCGTTGGAGGCGGCACTGACCTTGGCCCGCTTCATCTCGACGGCGCCACCGCTGCGGATGAGGAGCTCGCCCGCGTCCGTCACCGCCACGTCGGCCGCACCCATCCACTTCTTCGTCACGCTCATGGCTTACCTCAGGACGCGGTACGTCAGCGTCAGGACACTGGTGAATTGCCGCAGTTGCTCCAGGTGATCCGGCGCGTAGATCGGCGTGTTCTCACACCGCACCCACGCCGCCCCCGGAACTCCCGCCAACGGGCGTGATCGCAGGTAGGCTGCGATCGCCTCGACGAGCGTCATCAACGTGTCCGCCTCCACCTGCACGTCCTCGCCGAGCTTTTTGAGCACGCCCACGTCGATCTGGACGTCCATCTGCATGAGCGTGCGTGTAGCCCCAGTGCTCTCGACGGCCTTGGGCACGACCACCACGCGGAGGTCCTTGAGTTCCTTGAGGTCGAATGTGGGCTTGTAGTGCCGCTGGACGACGACGAGGCCGACAAGGGGACTTCCGGGGGCGGGGGCGTTGAGTTCCGCCGTGACCGCGTCGGCGATGTCGAGGATGGTGGACACGGTTAACCTCCGATGACGAGCTTCCACACTGCCGCTACGGCCAGCGACGCCACGGAGCCGGCGATGATCCACATCAGGCGCGATCGCACCGCCTGGGCCTGTTCGAGCCGGTCGAGGCGCACCTTGATGCCCGGGTTGCCATTGCCCGGCGTGCCACGGATCGCTTCATCCAGGCGGTCGAGCTTGGCGTGCAGGGCGGCGAACTCACCTTTGCAGACCCGCTCGTATTGATGCTCTTCACACGGACGGTTCAAGACGTCACCTCGTCGATCTGCTTGGCGTGAATCCGCAGCATCTGGCCTGTCGGGTCACACGGCTTGTAGTGGCCACTACCGGCCAGGTCGAGCACCTCGAACACCCGCTGCGTTGTGCCCTGTGTCAGACGGATCCTGTCGCCGATGCGGGGCGTCGTGACTGCACCATTCAGCACCAGGGCCGCCGCACTCACGATGAAGTCCATCGCTTGGGCCTGGACCGTGGCCCCCGAATTGTCCGTGACCTCATAGCTCGTGGTCCCGAGCGTGGCGGCGAGTTCGACCGAATCACTCCCACGCTCATACATCACGAGTTGGGACAGATGCGCCAATCGCATCTGGTTAAGCCACGCCGCACCCTGGGCCAGCAGGTCGGTCACCCCCGGAAGCTCCTATTGCATGAGGCGGACACGCACCGTCGCGTCAGCGTCAGCCGCCGCACGCACGCTCTTGCCGATGAGCTTGTTCCCGCTGGCCGTGGCCGTTGCTTGATGGTTGCCAGCATCCCAGTAGCAGTTGGCCCCGGCGGAAATGGCCGTGCTCGCCCCCGTGGCCTTGGGGAAGTCGAACACGCCCGCCACCGCGAGCACGCCGGCGGCGTTGGCCGCGATCGGTCGCGGCGAAACCCCGACCAGTTCGCCCTGGACCACGACTGCGCCGGAAGCCACGTCCGAGGAAGGGGTGTAATCGATCACATTGCCGTCATGCACAAACGTCGCCATGTCATCTGCTCCTCGAGCTCAAAGGCTCGTCACCTGTTCACCTGATCGACTGCTCAACTGCTCTTAAGCGGCTCCGCCGCTTACACCTCGCCCTTGGCCTTCACGCCCCCGCGCGGGTCCTGCAGGGCCACGCCGAAGTCGTGGTAGCCGCGCATCTGCACGCCCAGGACGTTGAAGTCCGCCTCGGCCGTCTCGATCGTGGGCGACTCCTGCCCGTTCAGGAACGCCACCTCGATCACCGCCAGGTCGGCTGGATCGGCCAGCAGGTACCAGGCCTTCTGGCTGTTGCCGGCGAACTTGCTGTTGCCCAGGTAACGGCTGACCTCGGCGCGGAACTTGCCCTGGTGCGGGTTGGCCACGGGCGTCTTGGTGTTGGCCGTGGTGTCGCGGATCTCGAGCGACTTGTAGAGTTGCGTGGCCATGGCCGACAGACTCGTCGGCACCAGTAGCACGGCCGGCAGGACGCCAATGGGCTTGCCGTCGGCA
>JADZET010000100.1 GCA_020850375.1 Phycisphaeraceae bacterium
GGTTTCGGGGGCGATGCAATCGTTGGTGGATTTTTCGCCAACGTTTCTGCGGGCGGCGGGGATGGAGGCGCCGGGGGAGATGCAGGGGGTGAGTCAGTTGGGGGTTTGGGAGGGGCGTGAGGAGTCGGCGCGGGGAGAGGTGATCGTGGAGAATCGGCACCAGCCGACGAAGGTGCATTTAAGAACGTATGTGGATCATCGGTATAAGCTGACGGTGTACCGGGAGGGGGGGGAGGGGGAGATGTTCGATCTGGTGGAGGATCCGGGGGAGAATCGGAATTTGTGGGGGAGGGCGGAGTGTGCGGGGTTGAAGAGCGAGTTGATGCTGAAGTTTTTGCAGGCGGAGATGAGGAGGGAGCCGACGCGGATGCGGCGGGTTTGGGGGGCGTAGGGCGGGGGGTGATCTTCACAAGGCAACCCAGGCATGCCATGCCTGGGCTTAGGACAGGTGCGATGGTTAGTGACGTGGTGGGTAGGTTGGACATAATCCCGGGGGTTCCTGGGGGGATTCCGGGGGTGAGGTGTTTTACGTTTGAGGTGGGGGTGAGGTGGGGGGAGCGGTTGTGCGGGGTGCAGTTGGCGGAGGCGAAGGGAGGGAAGTGGGGGTGGAGGCTGTGGGTGGATGAGGTGGGGTCGCTCATATTCGAGTGGTGGTGCGGGGAGTATCGACGGAACGTGCGCGGGGAGATCGCGTTCGACTTGATGCGCGTGGGGACGTGGTATCAGGCGGCGGCGGTGCTGCATGATCGGGTGTACACGGGGGAGCCTTATGCGGAGGAGGGATCGTTCGCGGCGGTGTATCTGACGGAGCGGGGGGCAGGGGCGGCGCGGTGCGTGGGGGTGGTGCAGGGGTTTGGTACGCCGGGCGAGGGCGTGGGAGAAGAGCTGCGGTTGGTGGTGGGGGATGTTTCGGAACCCAGGCATGGCAATGCCTGGGCTTGTCAGAATGTGGACATCAAGGGGGCGAGGTTCTCGCTGGGGGGGCGGTTGGCGGGGGATCTGGGGGTGGGGGGTGAGAGGGAACTGCCGGGGGGGGTGGTGATTGAGGCGGGGTTTGAGGAGGGGTCGCTGGGGCGGGCGTTTGCGGTGGGGGATGGGACGATCGTGTTCTCGCCGGCGGTGCATGGGCATTGCATGAATGATTGGTTTGGGTTTCGGGTGCGGGGGGCGCGGGGCAAGACGCTGAGGTTCCGGTGCCCCGGGGCGAGCTGGATGATGATGGGGCCCTGCGTGAGCGAGGATGGGGGCGCGACGTGGGGGCGGCCTAGCGGGGGGACGATGCGGCGGACGGGGGTGGGGCATCAGGGATTGCTGGAGTTTTCGCAGGCGTTTACTTCGGATGAGGCGATCGTGGCGGCGAGCCCGATCGTGAGCGTGGGGATGGCGGAGCAGTGGATGCGCGAGGTGGCGGAGCGCTATGGGGGGCGGGTGCATGATCTGGGCGCGTCACCGGCGGGTAGAGCACTGCGGGCGGTGGAGATCGGGAACCCGGATGCGGCGGCGATCTACTTGCAGGCGGGGCAGCACTCGATGGCGGAGCGGGTGGGGTTCCATGTGATGGCGGGGGCGATCGAGGAGGCGGGGCGCGACGCGGAACTGCTCGAGAAGACGCGGTGGATCGTGTTGCCGGTGGTGAACGTGGACTCTTATCTGGTGATGCCGCGCGAGGGGGACCCGAACATGAATCGGGTGTGGGACCCCCGGAAGAGCGTGGGGGAGGCTCATCCGACGGTGGGGGCGGTGATGAGGTTTCTTGAGCGAGAGGCGAAGAAGACGGGGGTGGCGGCGGCGATGGATTTTCATTCGGGGGGTGTGTGGCGGGGGCATACGATCCTGGCGATGGAGTCGGCGGAGGATGAGCGGTTCGACACGGCGTTGGGGGAGGCGGGTCTGCGGTGGGGGGTGCGGAGGCGGCGGTGGACGGGTGAGGGGGAGCATCCGGCGACGTTCACGCACTTCACGGCGGGATTGGCGGGGATGCGGGTGGCGTATATCGTGGAGCTGGCGCTGCTGGCGTCGGTGACGGAGGAGGGGGCGGTGGCGACGAGCGTGGGGACGCTGAGGGAGGATGGGAAGCGGTTGTGTCGGGCGGTGAAGAAGTGGGGAGGATGGGTGTGATGGAAGAGATTATTAAGACATCGGACCCAGGCATAGCCCCCCGGAAGATGCCTGGGCTTAGGACAGGCGCGATGGGTGAGGATGGGGCGGGCAGGTTGGAGAAGATTCCGGGGGGGCGGGCGTTTCATATGCTCGTCAAGCCGACGGGGGCGGTGTGCAATCTGGATTGCGCGTACTGTTTTTTTCTTTCGAAGGAGATGCTGTATCCGGGGAGCCGGTTCCGGATGGCGGAGGAGTTGCTGGAGACGTATGTGAGGCAGGTGATCGAGGCGCAGCCTGTGCCGGAGGTGAACCTGTCGTGGCAGGGCGGGGAGCCGACGATGATGGGGGTGGAGTTTTTCCGGAAGACCGTCGAGCTGGCGGAGAAGTACAAGCGGGCGGGGATGCGGGTGATTCACAGCATTCAGACGAATGGGACGCTGCTGGATGACGAGTGGGCGGCGTTCTTCAAGGAGAATAATTTTCTGGTGGGGATCTCGATCGATGGGCCCAGGGCGATCCACGACACGTATCGGGTGAACAAGGGGGGATCGGGGACGTTCGACAAGGTGATGGAGGGGTTGGCGCTGCTGAGGAAGCATGGGGTGGAGTACAACACGCTGACGACGTTGCA
>JADZET010000101.1 GCA_020850375.1 Phycisphaeraceae bacterium
CCCAGGAGTAGGGGGTGGTGATAACCTCGTCGCCCATCTCGACGCCCGCGGCCATGGCGGCGATGTGCAGCGCCGGCCCGCCGCCGCAGGTGCCGATGCCGAAGGCGCGGCCCATGGCGTCGGCCATTCGACGCTCGAGTTTCTCCGACCAGCCCCCGCCCCAGGCGGTGCAGGCGAGGGTGGCGTCGGCGCGCATGTCCACCATGGCCTGGCGGACGAACTCGATCTCGTCATCGGTGAAATAGGGCCAGGGGGGGGCGGGCTGGGTGACGGTCTTGGGGCCGCCGAGGGCGGCCAGGCCGGTTGTGGTGGTCATGCTTTTTCTCTGCAGGAACGGGTGGTGGCGAGTGTCGTCGGAGTTGGCGCGGTCAATCTGATTCGCCGACTCCGTGGGGAATATCCCAGACGAATTGGGGGCTGGCCATGTCCCACGCAACGAAGGGATGTCCAACTTTCTCGGATCAGACGTTCTTGGACGCGCGTCCCGACCGCTCGTGGGACGGGTCGTTCTGGATGTGCTTGTCGCGGTAAGTCGAGGGACTCATGCCGGTGACGCGGCGGAATACCTTGCTGAAGTGGTAGGGGTCGGAGAAGCCCAAGGTGTAGGCGACGGCCTTGACGCTCGGGGGCGAGACGGGCTGAGCGTGCTTCGTGCGGATGCGTGGTGGGGTCAAGGCCGGGGAGGGCGGCAGGGGGGTGGAGGCGATCGCCTCGCCCTCGAACAGGCGTTGGGCCAGGCCGATGCGGTGCTCGTCGATGAAACGATGCAGTGTCCGGCCGGTGTGCTGGTGGAAGAGGCTCGAGAGGTAATTCGGGCTCAGCCCCACGGCGTTGGCCAGCTCGACCAGCGAGGGCGGCCGGCGGGCGTTCTGCTCGACCAGGGCGCGGACCTCGGCCACCAGTGGGTGCCACTGCATGCCCCGACCGCGCAGCGGGGGAGACTGGTCCGCGATGTCGGCTACCCGCTTGGTCGACCGGAACGTCTCGAGGATGTAGGTCACGAGCGAGAGCAGGCGTTGGCGCGCCTCGGTCGAGGGCTTCCACGGCTGATCGCACAGCCGCATTAGTTCGGTCGTCAGGGCCGTGCCCGGCCGGGGTATCTCGGCGGTGCAGAGCACCTCGTAGCCGTTTGAGGGGCTGTAACGCGTCGCGTGCACCCGCAGGTGATCACTCTGGCAGACGAACCAGAACAGGTCGTAGGGCGTCCCGGAGGGCAGGCAGCATTCTCCATGAACCACCCCGGACCGCAGGAGCATCCAGTCACCCGCCCGCGCCTCATAGACCCGCCGGTCGATCCCGATGTGCACCCGTCCGCAGAGCACCGTGGCCAGCTCCGGCCAGGCGTGCCGGTGCCCCGCCAAACCGCAGGCCATGGTCTCATTGCCATAGAACTCGACTCGTGGGAATCGTCTGCGGCGGGTTGTTCGCCCCGACGCCGGCTCACCGGTGAGCACCGCCGGCTGCTCCGAGCCGCCGCGTCCGAGCCGGGAGATGTTGCCCAGCACCGGACCCGTCAGCAAGGCCGAGAGGGCCTGATCGTCCCGGTGCGAGCTTTGGTAAAAGTGCTCCATGTCCCGTTCCTATGACTTTGACCAGCTGAACACCACCCCCATCGCCTCCGAGCGACGCTGCATCAACGGATCGAAGGCCTGGGTCGCGTCCTGGGGGTCGAAGCTGTGCGTCACCAGGTCGCTGACGCGCATCTGCCCCCGGAGCAGCAGGCGGAAGAAGAGGCTGATCATGTTGCTCTGCGACCAGTGGCCGGCCCAGTCGCTGGGCGAGGGCACGGGGTTGGTCGCGTGCGAGCCGATCAGGGTGATATCCCGCATGATCAGGTCCTGGGCCATCCGCTGCTGGGCCGGGGAGGCGACGTCGCCGATCAGCACCATCTTCCCGAACCGCCGCGGCAGCTTCAGCGCGGCGGCGAAGACGTCCGGGTGGCCGGTCACGTCGAAGACGACGTCCGCCAACCGGCCGGCGTTGAGCCTTCTGATGTCATCGGATGTTTCGGCCACGGGCTTCTGGATTATTGCCGTGGCGCCGTGGGCGGCCGCCATGGCCAGCCGGGACTCGGCCGTGTCGATGGCGATCACCTCGCCGGCGCCGGCGGCGCGGGCGTACTGCACGATCAATTGCCCGAGCATGCCCACGCCGACGACCACCACCGTCTCACCCAGGCGCAGCTTGGCCTTGCGGAAGCCGTGCTGGGTGATGTAGGCGAGCGTGGCCCAGCTCGCCTCCTCGTCGCTGACGCCGTCGGGGATCGGCCGGGCCTGGCTCGCATGGGTCAGGGCGTGCTGGCCGTGCTTGGCCGGGCAGGTCACCCGATCGCCTTCCTTGAAATCCTTCACGTTCGAGCCGACCTTGATGACGCGCCCGACCAGGCTGTAGCCGGGCTGGAAGGGGTACTTCACCCAGCCCGCGTAGCTCGTGCCGGGCTCGAACTGCCCGCGGAGGCAGATGCACTCGGTGCCGGTGCTGATCAGCGAGCAGGTCGTCTGGACCAACAGTTCGTCCGGCCCGGGGTCGC
>JADZET010000102.1 GCA_020850375.1 Phycisphaeraceae bacterium
ACCCCCGGAAGTTTGGCCGTGGCGGGGGTGTTCGATTTCCCCAAGGCCACCGGGGCCAGTACGGCCATCACGGCCGGGGCCAACTGCTACTGGGATGCCGGCAACCAGCGGGCGACGACCACGGCCAGTGGGAACAAGCTGATCGGCAAGAGCGTGCGTGCGGCGGCCGACGCCGACGCGACCGTGCGCATCCGTCTCATGCAGTAGCCCCCGGAAGGAGTCCTCGGACGTGACCGATCTGCTGGCCCAGGGTGCGGCGTGGCTCGACCAGATGCGATTGGCGCATCTGTCCCAGCTCGTGACGTATGAGCGTGGGGCGGACTCCGTCGAACTCGCCGCCACACTTGGAACCACGAGCTACGAGGTCATGGACGACTCGGGAGCGACCGTCCAGGCTCAGGGTATGGATTTCATCGTCAGTGCGGCGGACCTGGTGCTTAACGGCGAATCTGCAACGCCACGCGTGGGTGACAGGATTCGCCTGACACAGGGCACGACGCAGCGGGTGTTCGAGGTGTTGGACCTGGCTGGAAGTGGCCACTACAGGCCGTGCGACCCGGCGGGACAGATGCTCCGGATCCACGCCAAGCAGATCGACGAGGTGACGTCTTGAATCATCCGTGTCCCGAGCACCAATACGAGCGTGTCTGTAAGGGCGAATTCGCCGCCCTACACGCCAAGCTTGATCGCATGGATGAGGCGATCCGCGGCACGCCCGGCAATGGCAACCCGGGGATCAAGGTGCGTCTCGACCGGCTCGAACAGGCCCAGGCGGTGCGGTCGCGCCTGATGTGGATCATCGCCGGCTCCGTGGCATCCCTGGCCGTGGCGGCGGTGTGGAAGCTCGTCATTGGAGGTTGACCGTGTCCACCATCCTCGACATCGCCGATGCCGTGACGACGGAACTCAACTCCCCCGGAAGTCCTCTTGCCGGCCAAGCGGTCGTACAGCGGCACTACAAGCCCGCGTTCGACCTCAAGGAACTCAAGGCTCTGCATATCGTGGTCGTGCCCAAGGCCGTCGAGAGCACTGGGGCCACGCGGACATTGATGCAGATGGACGTGCAGATCGACGTCGGTGTGCTCAAGAAGCTCGGCGACGATCCCGTGGCCGAGGCGGACGCTCTGATGACGCTCGTCGAGGACATCGCGAGCTACCTGCGATCCCGCCAGTTAACCACGCTTCCTGGGGCCGCGTGGGTGCGGTGCGAGAACACGCCAATCTACGCCCCAGATCACCTTGAGCAACTCCGCCAATTCACCAGTGTCCTGACGTTGACGTATCGCGTCCTGAGGTAAGCCATGAGCGTGACGAAGAAGTGGATGGGTGCGGCCGACGTGGCGGTAACCGATGCGGGTGAACTCCTCGTCCGCAGCGGCGGCGCCGTGGAGATCAAGCGGGCCAAGATCAATGCCGCCTCCAACAGCGCGGCGGGCAATGTGATCGTTCCGGGGGTGGTCGGCAAGAAGCTCTGTGTCTTGGGCCTGTGCCTGATCGCCGCCGGGGCGGTCAATGCGACGTTCTACTCCGGCCCAGCGGACACCGGTATTTCTGTCAGCGCCGCCCTGGCTCTGGCGGCCAATGGCGGGTTCGTGCTGCCGGTTCCGGGGGACCGTGAGCAGTATTGGTTCGGCACCAATGCTGGAGAGGCGTTGACCTTACTCCTGAGTGCCGCGGTGCAGTGCAGCGGCTGGATCGTCTACTTCGAGGTGTGAGCGTGGCCAGTGACCTGTTCAACATCCCGGGGGCGATCGAGGCCAACCCGGCATCGTCCTGGGTGAAGGTGCTGGGGGCGACGATCAGCTCCGACGGCCAGTTCGCCACCGGTGGCGTGCAGTCGCTGTACCACTGGCTCGATGAGACCATCCACCTGAGCAAACAGTACACGCAGGTCCAGATCCCCGCTGAGATCGCGCTGACCAACGCCAACACCTTCAGCGGCGGTCTTCGCCTCCAGGACGGCGTGCGCAGCGGCTACGCCGCCTACTACTACAAGGGCGGCAGCATCTACGGCTGGGTGATGCTCCTGCGTGTCGATAACGGCACGATGGTGCCGCTCGGAAGCGGGCTCCAGATCGACCCGCCTCCACTATCGCTGCGGTTCGAGGCGGATGGCAACCAACTGGTCCTCAAGAAGATGGCGGCCGGCGACGCGGATTGGGTGACGATCCGCACCGCCACCGACGCGACGTATCCCACGGGCAAGGTCGGATTGATCTCCGCGCATCCGTCGTCGGGGTTCTTCCTCGACACCTGGGAGGCGGGGTCGCTGGTCTTACCTTCCGGGGGGGCGGGCATGCTCCTGCGGGGAGTAGGCGCGTGATCCAGATCGACTTCAAAGCCCTGTTCTTCGACCGCCCGGCGGTGCTGAGCGCCGTGGACAAGGCGACACGGCGGGTGCTGAGCAAGTTCGGGGCGTTTGTCCGCACGACCGCCAAGCGCAGCATCCGGCGGAAGAAGGGCGCCAGCGCCCCCGGCAGCCCTCCCCATTCGCACGAGGGATCACTCCGTCGGCTGATCTACTTTGGCTTCGACCCGGCCAAGCGGTCCGTCGTTGTCGGGCCCGTGCCCTTCGGTAAAGGAGAAGCGCCGGCCCTGCTCGAACACGGCGGCTCGGCCACGCTCAAGCGTCGCGGCAAGACCTTGCCGGCCCACTACCCCCAGCGGTCGTTCATGGGCCCCGCCCTTGAGGCCGAGAAGCCCAAGCTGCCAGCGATGTGGGCGGACAGCGTTAAACGGTAACCACGAGAGGACCTAACCATGCCCAGTTTCATCTTGGGGATGAACGCCAAGCTCTATTTCGGGACGGCCGGCGCCACCGCCGCCACCGAGATGACCAACGTCCGCAACGTCACGCTCACCCTCGAGGCGGGCGAAGCCGACGTCACCACACGCGCCAATCAGGGCTGGCGAGCCACCGCCCCCACGCTCCGCGAGTGTACGTGCGAGTTCGAGATGGTCTGGGATCCCGCCGACGCGGGGTTCACCGCCATTAAAGACGCCTTCCTCGCGGCCGGCACGGTGGCGCTCAAGATCCTCGACAAGCCCAACGGCCAGGGGCCGGATGGGGATTTTTCCATCACGTCGTTCAGCCGCGGCGAACAACTCGAAGAGGCGATCACCGTCAGCGTGACGGCCAAGCTCGCCGCCTTCAGGGATTGGATCGAAGGGAGTTAATAGCCCATGAAGACCTTCACGGACAACGCCAGCCGATCGTGGACGATCCAACTCACGCTCGACGCGGTCAAACGCGTCAAGAACCTCGTGGGGGTGAACCTGCTCGAACTCGAGGCGGGCGATCCACCCCTGCTGACGCGCCTGGGCACGGATGTGCTGCTGCTGTGTGACGTGATCTATGCCCTGATCAAGCCGCAGGCGGATCAGCGTCAGGGCGGCGGTGTTAGCGACGAGCAGTTCGCGGCGGCGCTGGGGGGTGACGCCATCCTGGCGGCGCAGACGGCGTTTTATGAGGAGCTTGTGGATTTTTTCCGAGGGCTGCATCGCGGCGACCTGGTCAAGGTCGTGCAGATGCAGCGAAGAATGATCGACCTGGCCGTGCAACGCATCGAGACACGGATCGACGGGCT
Source organism: Phycisphaeraceae bacterium (assembly GCA_020850375.1). The sequence continues at coordinate 3,588 of JADZET010000102.1, forward strand.
CGACCTCGAGGCGGCGGTGACCACGACCCTCGGTGCGGTGAGCGACCCCGAGCCTGTCGAGGGGGAGTCGAAC
>JADZET010000103.1 GCA_020850375.1 Phycisphaeraceae bacterium
CGCGCGTGGATTGGCCGATTGACCTGTTCACATGAGCGCGGCGGGGCACCGCCCCTTGGCTTAGGTCACGGAGATATCGCCCATGCTCACTTACCTGGTCCGGCACAACGACGAGTATCGCCTGATCATTGACGAGTCCCTCTTGAAGGAGATCGGAGCCACCGCCGAGACACCTTTCGACGTGACTTGTGATGGCCACGCCTTGATGATCACACCCATTCGCGGCCAGGTTGACCAAGAACCCGGCCAGGCAACCCAGGCGCAGCATCGCTGAATCGTCATCACATACGGCTAAACACCGCATCAGGCACCTCGTTCACTAGTCAAGTGGACTTTACTAGCGGCCATCACTGGTAAAACGAGCTTGACCAGTGCCCCGCCGCTTAGGCCGTTGCCGTAAGGCTTGTCCGCTCCGCCTTCTTCCCCGTGAACTGCTCCCACCGCTGGACGATCACGTCGCAGTAGAGTGGGTCGAGTTCCATCAGGTACGCACGTCTGCCCGTCTGCTCGGCGGCGATCAGCGTGGAACCCGAGCCGCCAAACAGGTCCAGCACGTTCTCCCCCGCCAGGGACGAGTACTGCATCGCCCGCACCGCCAACTCGACGGGCTTCTCGGTCAGGTGAACCATGGACTGAGGGTTGACCTTCTTGACGCTCCAGACGTCCGTGGCGTTATTGGGCCCATAGAACTTATGTCCCGCCCCCTCGCGCCAGCCGTAGAAGCACCACTCGTGGTTGCCCATGAAGTCCTTGCGGGTGAGCACCGGGTGCTCCTTCACCCAGATCACGGCCTGGCTGAAGTAGAGTTCGTGCTTCTTGAGCACGGGCGGGTAGTTGGCGCAGTTGGCGTAGCCGCCCCAGATGTAGAACCCCCGGCCCGGCAGCAGGACGCGGGCGAGGTTGCCGAACCAGGCGTCCAGGAGCCTGTCGAACTGCTCATCGCTCACGAAGTCATTGGCCAGCGGCCGGTCCTTGGGCCGGAGTTTCTTCTGGGTCGGCTTGGCCTTGCTCGGGTGGCGCTCAACGTCGAGCTTCTGGTGATGCGTGACCTCGAAACTCGACAGCCCAGCCGCGATGGCGTTGTTCGAGCGCGGCTCGACCTTGACGTTGTAGGGCGGATCGGTGTTCACCAGGTGAACCGGTTGGCCATCGAGCAACCGATCCACGTCCGCCGGCATGCTCGAGTCGCCGCAGAGCAGCCTGTGCTCGCCGAGGATCCACAGATCCCCAGGCTGCGTGGTCGCCGCGTCCGGCGGGGCCGGCACCTCATCTGGATCCGTCAGCCCCTCCTGCACGTCGCCCGACATGATGCGATTGAGTTCCTCGGCATCGAACCCCAATAGGCCCAGGTCGAAGTTCACTTCCTGCAACCCCGCCAACTCGATCGGCAGCAGCTCGTAATCCCACTCCGCCAGGTTCGCCGTCTGGTTGTCCGCGATGCGGTAAGCCTTGACCTGGGCCGGCGTCAAATCGGTGGCGACGTGGACGGGCACCTTCTCGAGCCCGAGCTTCTTGGCCGCCTTGAACCGCGTGTGGCCGACGATGATCACGCCCTGCTCGTCGACCACGATCGGCTGGCGGAACCCGAACTCCCGCAGCGACGCCGCCACAGCCTCCACCGCCTCATCGTTCTGCCGGGGGTTGCCCGGGTACGGCGTGATGGTCTCGATCGGCCGAAGCTCAACGTCAAACGCCTTGGTCGTCATGGTTGCACCTCCGTGCGGGGGTATGTCGTGAAAGATCTGACCGCCCAAAACAAACTCTGCCTACGCCCGTGACCGTTCCCGCGGCCATCTCGGGCCAGTTTGGCCAGGAAGGAACCATTGGCCACTGCCACTCTGGCACTCCCACGGGTAGCCCGACGTTCGCCCGTGTGGCGACAGGGCACGTGGTTCAGCGACGGGCCAACCTGGCTTCCGGGGGCGCGACGTGGGCCAACGAGCGGGCGCCTGTGGCCAACGTGGTTTTTTCGTTCCGCCGGCCGCGCACGCCGACCTGGGGCGGATTCGTGGTGAGTGCGCCCCTTTAGGGGCGACTCACCACGAATCACGACCCGGCGTGCGGGTTTCGTGATGCGCGTATCTTGACGACGCACCACGAAACAGCCCGTGTTTCGTGCGACGACCGCATCACAAATCACCTCACGAAACGTCATCGCTCATCCTCCTCGGCTTTGACCGACGCGCGCACGTACGCGCAAGGCTGGTTGCGCTTCGGCTCACCGGTCCGATTGATCAGGCCATCCACCTCGGCTTGCCGGAGTAGGATGCGGGCCCGGTACTCCGACAGGCCCGCATGCTCGGCGGATGTGAGAATGGCGGCACGGGTCGTCGGATGGTTAGGCACGAAGGCCTGGGCAAAGGTCTGAGCCGTCCACTCGTCCTTCTTCTCCTCGCGTTTCCTTCCCCCCTCACCTTTGAGCCTTTCTGGGTCCAGGTCATCCGCCGGCGACCACACGGGAAACGCCCACCGCAGGCAGCGCGGCCCCACCGGTGGCCAGGAGCGCACGGCCGCGTCGAGCACAACGGCGTCTTCTTCCTCATGCTGACGAAGCACCATGTGGGTGTCCGTGGCCCGGCTCTGGCTCCCCGCGCCGGCTCCCACGTCCGTCACGCTCTTGCCCGACTGGTTGCCCTTGGTCGTGTGGTGGATCAGGACGAACGAGCAGCCCAGCCGGTCGGCGTAGCGGTCGATGTGGTTGTAGAGCGAGGCCATCGTCCCGTTGTCGTTCTCGTCCATGTCGCGCGGCATGAACCGGTAGAACGCGTCGAGGATGATCACCTTGAACCGCCCCGGCGAGAGCCCCCGGAAGAAGTCTCCGAGCGAGAACACGTCCTGGAGCTGCCCGCGGAGGTTCTGCACCCAGACGCGGTCGGCATAGGCGTCCTCAGGCAGTTCCCGGGCGGCGGCGACCTTGGGGATGCGATGGGCACTGGTCTCGCCATGCAGTTCGTTGTCGAGGATCAAGACGTCCCCACGCTCGCACTGGAACGCGCTAAGCCACTCCCGCCCGGCGGCGACGGCCAGGGCCAGATCGGTGACCAGCCAAGACTTTTTCATCTTGGGGGCCGAGATGAGGTTCATCGTCTCTCCCGCCCGTAGCAGGCCGTGGATGACGGGCTCGCGCAGCTTGGGGTAGGTGCGCACGAGCTGGCGCACGGTCATCGGTTCGAGACGAGTAATCTCCTGGGACACTTCCGTCGCGAGGTTGGACGCCGCTTGGCCAGGCAAGGCCGAGGCCCCATACCCCTCGGCCCGCAACCCCGCCGCCGCCCGCGTGTAGTCCCCGCCGTGCTCAAGCATCGTGTAGACGGCAAAGGGTCCATATGCTTTACCCGCCGCGAACGGCCCAGCGTTGGATGAAAACACGTACAGCACCGGCACGCCGCCGCAGACCTTAAGCGTGGCGCTCCACCCCCGCGTCTTGCCCGGCCGGCGCCAGTACTGATTGCCCTCAGGGCCGCCATCGCGAGCTAATGTCCAACCGTGGCGAAGCAAGACCTTCCGGGGGTCACCGCGCTCGTTGAACGCATCGCCCGGCCGCTGGCCCTGCGGCAGTGCGTTCTCATCGGGTGGCACAGCCAACGGCGGGGGAGTGACCTCATTCAGCGACCACGCGGCCTCAAGCAGGACTTCCCGCTCAGCTGCTGTCAGCACGGGTAGTGCGTCCAGTCGGCCCTGGATGAGTTCGTACCCCGGCGTGGGGTGGCACAGGAACAGCCCACCCTCACCGCGCGTCTCGATCAGTGTCAGGATCTTCTCGCCCATGACGCGCTGGGCGAGTTTCATGCTGCCGCAGACCGGTTCGCCGCAGTGGTAGACGACATGCCTGCCCCCGGACTGCGACCGCTCGACGACGAGCCGTCTTACCAGCCCGGGCGTTTCGGCTTCGACGAGTTCAGCCCACGCGCCAAACAGCTCGCCGCCGCCATCGAAGTCGATCAGCTCTAAATTGCCCGACACGCTGCCCGTGACCAGGCAAAGAGCATCCGGCCCGCTCTCTCCCCTCACCTGCCCGAACCACACCGCCACCTCCGCCTCGGTTGGCAGACGCTGCTGGTACGGCTTCCACCCCGCCCCGCGAGGCAGCGCCGGCCGCTTCTGCTCCCGCGACGCTGGCAGCACAGCCAGCCCCGCGCGGACATACCGCATGGCTGCATCGCAGAGCGTCATCAGAACGGCACCTCATCGTCCGCCACCGGGACATAGTCCGGCTCAACGGATGCGCGATCCCACTCACACGTCCCGTTGCCATCACCGCCGGCTGGCTTCGGTCCCAGGCGGTAGTCCACGATCCGCTCGTATTTCTCTCCCGCCACATGCCGGACCGTGATCGCCAAGGTGTCCGCCAGCGCCCCAGACTGCGCCAGTTCCACCGCCTCCTCTGCTGACGCTGGCACAGGCAGGTTGGATCGCTGCCTCCACCACGCCTCTGCCTTCATCCGCGCGTAGTTGCCTGGGGCATGCTCAAAGCAGACCCATTCGCTGCGGTAATAGTTGAACCCCACGCGGTATTCGACACGCATCGACCGCGGCGCCTCAGCCGTCGCCCCGCGCTTCTGATGCACGCTGAAGTAGACGTCTTGAACGGCGAACTCCGTGACCGTCACCTCACCAGAGAGCACACCCGTGTTACTTGCGGTCGCCTGATGTAGAAGCGTCTTGGGAGCGGGGAACGCAAAGCCGCACTCCGGGCAGGCCTGGAACCCCGTGGCGATCAGGGCGTGGCATTCCGGGCACTCCTTGACGGGTGGCGAGCCGCTGCCCTTACGGTGCGGATCCTCGATCCGGATCGCATCGACCGGGCCGTGCCGCATCACATTCCCGCCAAAGTCCAGCACCAGGCAGTCCGTCTTGCCCGGGGCCAGTCGGAACCCGCGGCCGACCTGCTGGCAGTACAACCCTGGCGACATCGTCGGCCGCAACAGGGCCACGCAGTCGACGTTGGGCGCGTCGAAGCCGGTGGTCAGCACGTTGACGTTGACCAGGTACGCCAAGTCACCCGCGCGGAAGCGGCGGATCATCTCGTCGCGGTTGAGCATGGGCGTCTGGCCGTCGATGAAACCGCATTCGCGCTTGGAGATCTGCTCAATGGTGCGTGCGACGTGCTTGCCATGTTCGACCCCCGAAGCGAATACCAGGCAGGCTCTGCGTCCGCCGGTGCGCACGGCGTCGACGATCTCTCGACACGCCGAGTGGACCAGGGCGTCCTGGTCCATGAGCTGCTCAACCTCATCGGACACGAACTCGCCGGCGCGCACGTGCAGCCCCCGGAAGTCAGGTTTGACCCGCCCGCCCTTCGATTTGAGCGGCGACAGGTAGCCGTCGCGGATCAGCTCACGAACGCCGACTTCATAACAGATGGCGTTAATGATCCCTTCCGGGGCAGGCACGCAGATCGGCCCGGACGACATCCGAAATGGCGTGGCTGTCAGGCCGATCAGCCGAGCATTCGGGTTGACCCCCTTCACCTCGCGCAGGAACGTTCGGTACATCCCCTCGCCATCAGGCGGGATCAGATGGCAATTGTGTGCGAGAATGCCGTTAGCGAAGTAAGAAGGGTGTCCGCTGACCTGTAGGTTGAAGACAACTCGTCCGCCCGGTGGTTGGTGATGCGAAACACGGACCAGCCGTTTTGTGCCAGGTAGGTCGTCTTGCGGGCATCGGCGGCGCGCCGCTTCGGTGAGCGATGGCTCGGTCCATCCAATTCGACCGCGATCCTTCGCCGTGGGTTTGCCAGATCGATCTTCAAATTCTTGGGCAGGTGATGCATCCTGAATTCTGGCACTGGAACGGCCCATTCGGCCGACCACCCTTCTCCGAGCCGTTGCAGGAGTCTTGCCTGTGGGCGAGTCAGCTGACCATTGCCGCCGCGAATACTCGGGCCATGCCCGCGGGTCTTGAGGGCCTGGCTGACTTTTTTGCGAGTCTCCGACGAACGCATGGGGTTCTCGAGGAGCTTCGAGCAAGACCTCGAGCAACAGCGCTGCCTCATCCACACTTTCTCTTTCTGGACCATCAGGCCTCCATCCGGGCGGCGGTGGTGCCACGGGCGATACCTTGTCCCGCAGCACGCGCAGACTTTCGACGCCGATAGCCAGCGAATCGACTTCCAGGGAGCCTGCCGGTCGCCATCCGGACGGGGTAAGGAGGGGGTGATTGGGTGTGCATGTGATTGCTGTTCCATCGTTGTACTCCAGGGTTACAACTTCATGGGCGGCTCTGGCTGAGACAGCAATCACCTGGCCGACTCCCGCCGCGTTGTGTACCGACAGGCCTGGCTGGACTTGCTCGATCGGCACGGCTCCCGACGGGGTGGACACGAGTGTGCCGGCGACAAAGCATTCGTCGACGAGGATCAGATCGAAGCGATCCAGTTCGGCGGCGCGGCGATAGACACTTTGGATGCCGGCTACGATGATCGGATGGTCCGTGTCCCGGCTGCGCAAACCGGCGGAATACACACCGATCCGGCTCCACAAGTCCGGAGCCATCGCGTGCAACTTGTCGACCGCCTGCTCGAGCAGTTCCCGGACGTGGGCCAGGATCAGGACGCGACCGTTCCAGAGTTCGATGGCGTCGCGGCAGATCTGCGCGATAATCAGGCTCTTACCCGCCCCCGTAGGGCACACCACGCAGGGGTTGTCGTCCCGCTCACGCAGATGCCGGTAGACCGCCTCGACCGCCTCCCGTTGGTAGGGCCGCAGCGACATCGGCCTGCATTCATCACTTGCGGGGGTGAACAGATTCACGTGCTTACGCGCTCCAGTCCCGCCGCCTGCATGACCAGTTCCCGATGCCCGGGCTGGCGCAGCAGTATGGCCCCGGCCTTGCGCAGTTCCGTCTCGGCGCGGTTGAAGGTGTCCATGGCCTCCTGCATGGTCATTCGCTTCCGCCAGGCGCGGGGGTGCGACTCGAACCAGTCGGCCACGGCGCAGTACCGCAGGGCTGCGCCGAGCAACTCGCTCTGGTGCACTGCCCGTTTGTCCTTGCAGGCGTCCTTCATTCCCTCTCCCTGATGCGCACGACGATCTTGCCGCCGGTCGCCACGGTGGCCTTCTTGATCAGAAGCCAGACGATCTGGCTGTCGTCGACGAATGCCCCGCCATGCTCGAGGGCGTCGCAGACGGCCTTGAGCAGGTTGTCCAGATCTCTCCGACGCCGGTCCGGAGGGAACACCTCGACCGCCACCGCCACGCGGCCCTTGGCCGGCTGAACATGCATCGCCGCAAGCACCGCCCACACTTTCTCGCGGAAGATCCGTCCCTGGCGACTGATCAACGTCCGTCCACGAAAATGCCGCCAGTAATGATTCACCGACGGCGGATAGGGCAGTTCCACTTCAAGCATCGTTGCCCTCACGTTGAGATGCCGCGCTCCGGGGCCTCCCGCCGATGAGAACCACCGGCAGGAGGCCCCCACGAGACGACATGACGTGCGTTCCAGCATTGCCACGAGAGCGGCAGGGGATCACCGGCGCCACGGCGGCGTGGGATTGGTCGCCTGGGCCGGCGTGGCGCTACCAGGGGCCGCTTCCTTCTTGGCGTAGCCGCGCACCTCGTTGGTCATCTCGCCGCCCGGAAGATCGTTGCGCTTCTTGAGCTTCACCGAGATCATCAGAGGCAGGTTGTGTAGCTCGGTGCTGTCCCCGGGTGTCATGACACCCACCGCCCGGCAGATGGCCGAGAGCTCCTGCCTGGCGATCTGCACGGTCGTGGGGTTAGGGTTCTGCAGGTTCAGCCGTGCCCAGACGAATCGGCCCTTGTACGGCCCGTCGAGGATCTGGAACGAAAGCTGCAGGTACCGGCCCGCGCCGTTCTTGGTCGGCTTCATCTGCGACTCGGTGATCATCGCCAGGTACTTGCCCGCGGGAATGGGCTCAAACTCCTGGGAAGGCTCGACGGTGGCGGCGTTGAATCCACTGAGATTGGCCATGAGAGACGCTCCTTGTTCTTCGTGATGGCGTGGGTTGAGGTCTTGATGTGACACCCGGTTTAGGCCGGCGGCGACGATGCGCCGTCGGCCGCAGCGGCCATTTCCGGGGCGTGATCGGGTTCACGCTCTTGGGCGGAGGCAGTTCCGGTGGCGGGAGTATTGCCGGGAGAGGGTTGAGACAAGTGGGCGAAGTAGTCGTACGCCGCCCACTCGAGGGGCAGTTCGTAAGGCATCTGAAGCCTGTTTTTCGCCACGTGGGTCGGTCCCTCACAGGTCCGCATCACCCGCTCGGGCGCGGTGACATTCCTCACCTTCTTGGGATCGCTGGCCGTCGAGTAGGTGGCGAAGAAGACCTCGTCGCACCATTCCATCACCACCGCCGCCGCCAGCTTGTGCAGGCGTGGCGAGAAGCGATCGAAGGCTGAGTCCTCGGGCGTCTGGAACTTCTCGATCTTCGTGTGAGCCGTGAGAATGACCGTCATCCCCCGTTCACGGCGCAACCCGTCAAGGGCCTCGAGGAACGGCCGCCAGTAGCTCAGCGCGAATGTGTAGCCCTTCTGGTAGCCGATCTTCTCGATGTTGCTGACGTTCTCGGCGACACAGATTTCCTGCCAGATCAACCGCTCGAGCCAGTCCAGCGAGTCCACGACGACCGTCCTGAACTCGTGCGCCCCCGTGCGCAGTTCATGCAGGGCCGTCATGACCTCGCCGAACGACAGGGCCAGGGGGAACTTGGCGCAGTCAATCTCACCCAGTCCATCCTCGGTCTGAATGAAGATGGGCCGATCGCTCGACGCCGCCCAACTGCTCTTGCCCACGCCCTGGACGCCGTGAATCATGCACCGCCGCGGCGCCGAGCGTCGGCCGACCTGGATCTGTGACAACAGGCTCATGGATGGTGTTCCTTGAAGGATGGTTGTTCGTGCGAAAAGAGGGGACTGGGGCCGCGCATTCCCGGTCGCTGGCCGTCTGGCCGTCATGCCCACACGGAGCCGGCCCCAGCCCCCCGCCCCGGAAGTGCCCCCGGAAGCCCCCGGAAGCGCCCCGGAAGTAGATTCCGGTGAATCTGAGGGCGAGATGGCTTACACCCAGTCAAAGACGCGAACGTCCTCGTAACCCGTGGGCCAGGTGTCGGTCTGGCGACAACGCTTAAGCCGTTCGATGGCCTGCTCGTTGTCCTTTTGCGCGATGGCCAGAACGTCCTCGCCCAATCGCCAGACGCCGCAGCGGTACGGCTCCTTCTTCTCCACCGCGATCAGGTGCACGGGCACGTCCACCGGCCGGACGTCGATGGCCTGGGCTAGAACTGCCCGATAGAACGCCA
>JADZET010000104.1 GCA_020850375.1 Phycisphaeraceae bacterium
CTCCGAGGCCGAGCTCCAGACCATGGGCGCCCTGCGCCGCCGCCTGCTGAGCATGCAGCCCTACGTCCAGATCGAGCAGCTCCTCCAGGCCCTCCAACGCTACAAGACCAACGCCGAAATGGCCGGCATCAAACCCGCCACCGCCTGATGTCTCATTCCGGGATTTTCCCGGAAATTCAGACTTTTTCGTCGCCTCTACCTGCCAGCGGCCCTGTCGCTAACATGGCACGCATGACCACCTCATCCCACACCCCGTTGGGTCGCTGGCTCCTGTCGGCCGTGATGTGCTGCGCCTTCTCCGCCGGCCTCGCCCATGCCGCCGAGCTGCACGTCAACCACCAGACCGGCAGCGACGACAACCCCGGTTCGCCCGACGCCCCGCTCAAGACCATCGCCCAGGCCGTCAGCCTCGCCCAGCCCGGCGACGTCATCCACCTCCTGCCCGAGGGCGGCGTCTACCGCGAGATGATCAGCCTCATCGACAAGTCCGACCTGACCATCGAGGGCCACGACTGCGTCCTGACCGGCGCCGACCCTCTGCCCGCCGACCCCGCCGCCTGGGAAGAGATCGAGCCCAACCTGCACCGCATCCGCCTCGACCGCACCCAGGAGGACCGCCACATCCTCGTCGTCGACGGCCGCGCCCAGATCATGGGCCGGACCAAGCACAACATCATGAACACCATGAAGGCTGAGCGGGAGCAGGGCTGGGAGGCCGCCCGCGAGGCGCTCATCGCCCAATACCCCAAGCCCCACGACCTGCGGCCGGGCCAGTTCGCCTGGGAGCCGATCGACCCCAAGACCGGCTGGCTCTACGTCCGCGGCCCCCTGGACAACCTCGAATGGGCCGTCCGCACCCAGGGCGTCTACACGTTCATGCACACCCACAACGTCACCATCCGCAACCTGCACGTCCGCCACGTCCTCAACGACGGCTTCAACTTCCACGGCGACACCCAGAACATCCGCCTCGTCAACGTCTCGGGCAACGAGTGCTTCGACAACGGCGTCAGCCCCCACGCCGCTTGTTCAATGAGCGTTGAGAACAGTAACTTCCGGGGGAACAGCATCGCCGTCGGCAACGGCCACATGACCCGCGCGCGGATGGTCAACTGCACCATCAGCGACAGCGTCGACTGCGAGGTTATGGTCGTCGGCGGACAACAGGTCTTCGAGGGCTGCACCATCCGCGCCACCGGCCCCGCGGCCATGCGCTTCATCGTCGCCAAGCCCACCCAGCCCTACCTGCTCAAGGAGATCGAGATGGCCGGCAAGACACCCGAGCAGTCCTCCGACTTCATGATGCGCCGCTGCACCGTCGAGAGCGCCGACAACAAGGTCCGGCCGATCGTCGTCGGCCCGGGCGTGAACCTCCGCATCGCGGGCTGCACCTTCCGCAACGTCCACTTCCAGATCGACGAAAAGGCCCGTGTCCAGGTGACCAACAGCACCCTCGACGGCGAGCCCCTCCGCCTGGCTTCTTATCGGGATCCCGACGCCGAGCCCGCCCCGCCCAGCACACCCGCCACCTACGGCAACGTCTCCTACGGCCCCCACCCACGCAACATCCTGAACATCTGGCTCGCCAAATCCGACAAGCCCACGCCCCTGGTCATCCGCATCCACGGCGGCGGCTTTCTCTCGGGCCGGCCCACCGCGCCCATGACGCTCCAGCAATACCTCGACGCCGGCGTCTCGGTCGCCTCGATCACCTACCGCTTCTCCTCCGACGCGCCTTACCCCGCCCCCATGCTCGACAGCGCCCGGGCCGTCCAGTTCCTCCGCAGCAAGGCCCAAGAGTGGAACCTCGACCCTACCCGCTTTGCCTCCACGGGCGGCTCGGCCGGCGGCGGCATCAGCCTCTGGCTCGGCTTCCACGACGATCTGGCCGACCCCAACAGCCCCGACCCCGTCGCCCGTCAGTCCACGCGCCTGACCTGCATGGCCGTCCTGAACACCCAGACCTCCTACGACCCCCGCTTCATCCGCGCCAACATCCCCGGCCCGGGCTGGCAGGCCATCCCCCTCTGGAAGCTCTACGGGCTGGACGGTCCCACCGAAAACCCCTCCCCCGAGGTCATCCGCCTCTTCGAGGACGCCTCCCCCATTAACTATCTGACCGCCGACGACCCGCCCGTCCGCCTGACCTACACCTGGAGCGAAGCCGAGGATGACCTCCCGGAAACTCCCAGCATCCACCACCCCAAATTCGGCCGGATCCTCAAGGCCCGCCTCGACGAGCTGGGCATCGCCAACGAGTTCGAGTTCAGCGTCCCCCAGCATGAATCCCCCGCCGACGTCGCCTTCATCCTCCGTCACTTCCACGTCACACCGCCGCAGAACTCGCCAACAACAACTCCCACCCCGTGATCCCCCGTTTAGCGGCGGATCGAAGATCCGCCCGTTCGATCCTTACTTTACTTTCGCCTCCCCACTGCCCGCGCCTCCAGGGCATGGCTTTCTCCATCTTCACAACCTTCTTTTCCCCCCGCACCAAAAAGCCAAACCCATTTGTCATTTATCTCTTGCATTGCCCCCGTGCGGCGTTAACCTATTTAAAAGATCAACGCTTCCTCTTTTCCTCCCATCTCACCGCGCTCGGTTCCTCGCCCGTCGTGTCGCCCAGCTCAGGAGTCCCACACGATGCCCTGCCTACACCGCCCCGCGGCCGCCCATCTCGTCCTCCTGATCGCCCTGCTGCTGACCGCCCCCCAAACCTCCGCCCACCTGACCGTCTACCCCGGCCCGTGCATCGACCCCGCCTCCACCGAGGCCGGCTACACTGCCAACCTCTTCTTCACCGCCCTCGCCGGTAACGGCTCAGCCATCAACCCCGCCAGGAAGATCGACGCCCAAGGCAATTCTCTGGGCTATAGAACGATTCGCTGGGACACCACCGGCGCCGTGACGGAGCTTGCCCCCCTCGCCGTCAGTTCTAGTGGCCTTGCAGATACCTCGGTCAAGGCCGCCAACAACACCGGATTCGTCGTCGGTACCTCCTCTTCCGCAACCGTCCGCTCCCCCGTTCGTTGGGACGCCTCGGGCATCCCCACCGAGCTGGAGACTCCAGGCACCAGTTCCAGCTCGGGTGAGGCCAAAGCGATCAACATCGCCGGCACCGCCGTCGGCCGCGCCGGTGGCTACCCCGGCGTCGCCTTCCGCTGGGATGCCGGCAGTGCCTCCGCAACCGTCCTGACCGGCATCAACTACCCCACCGCCATCAACGACGCCGGCGCCATCGCCGGCTACATCTACAAGGGGAGCCTAGGCGAGCGCCCCGTCCGCTTGGACCCCGGCAGCGCCACCGCCGTCGAGCTCGGCCACCTCGGCACAAGCTCCACCGGCTACACCACCGCCAAGGCCCTGTGCATCAACCAGTCAGGCGTCATCGCCGGTGTGGCCCTGAAGTACTACAACGCCGAAGGCACTATCGCCGGCCTGCACGTCGTCCGCTGGGACCCCGGCAGCACTACCCCGTCGACCTCGGCCTTGTCCGGTACGATCCTGAATCCGCTTTCGACTACATCGCCCTCAACGACGCAGGCGACATTCTCAGCAGAACATCCGCCGTGTCCGTGTCCACGACCAGACCCGCCGTCTGGGAAGCTTCTGGCGCCGTAAGGGAACTCTACCCCCTCGGGCAAAGCGCCAAGGCAGTAGCCTCCGCGATCAATAATCGTGGCCTGGTGGTAGGCGCCTCAGGCGGCGACTTCCCCCCCGGCTACCTACCCATACGCCTCCACGCCGTCCTCTGGACCCCTTCGAACCGCGCGATCGATCTCAACGACCTGATCGACCCCGACTCTGGCTGGCATCTCGTCGAAGCCCAGGACATCAGCGACACCGGCTGGATCACCGGCGACGGTGGCTACGACCCCGACGGCCCCGGCGGCAGCCCGGCATTCTTGAATAACTTCCTCCTCCACGTCACCTACTTCGACCCCTGCGACCTCAACCTCGACGGCCAAGTCAACATCCAGGACATCAACCCCTTCGTCTCCGCCATGACCGACCGTTCCGCCTACCTCGCCTACCTCAATGCCCGCATGTCCGCCCTCGCCATCGACCCCGGCGAGCTCGACCTGATCCTCCAATTCGTCGACCCCAGCGGCGACAAACTCTTCAACGTCCAGGACATCAACCCCTTCATCGCCGCCCTCAACGCCGCCGGCCCCCTCGACCCCCAAACCCTCGCCCTCATCCCCGAGCCCGCCGCTCTCTCTCTCCTGCTCCTGGCCGTCCCGTTCGCCGCTCGACGCCACCGCTGATCCCGCCATGCCGCGGCGGCAACGAGGGTACGGGGATATGGGACACAGGCTAAAACGTTAGCGGGCGATCGAAGCCGCCACCTCCCCCGCACACGCCCCCCAACCCACACCCCTCAGCCCTGCGGCCTCACCGCCGCCAGCCAATAACCGCTCGACACGGGCGTGACGAGCCGAACGCGATGCTCCGCATCCACCGTCGTCGCCTGCATGTCCTGCCAGCGGCTGGCGAGGATGTCCAGCCAGCGGACCTGCGCCCCACTCGCGTTCGCGGGCAATTGCAGCGTCACGTCCCCGCCATCAGTGAAGAAGACCACGTAGCCACTCCCGGGGATCGCCCTGCAATACGCCTCGTTCGCGCTTCGCTGGCCGAGCAGGTCGTTGTGCGGCTCGCTGGCGAAGATGTCGATCTCGGCGAGCATCATCCGGGCCGATCGCAGGCACGCCTGGGCCGTGTCGCTCAAGCCCAACCCGCTGGCGGGCCGGTGAAACCGCGATGAGGCGCAGCCCCCCAGGAGGCTCCGCCAGAACCGCTCGATCCCGTCACGATCATTCCCGTACCGGCCCGTGTGAGCCCCGTAGGTCTTGACGCAATTGATCGGCCGGCGCCTGCCCGTCTCGGCGATCAGCTTGCGGAAGGCCAGCAGATTGTCCCAGTGCTTCTGCCCCTGCTGGTGGTTGTTCTGCGAGACGTCGATGAAGCTGTAGACCTCGGGATGTTTCCACGTCGCCTCGTGCTCGGCGCTAAGCAGGTCGTGGGCGTCCCACATCTCCGTCAGGTGCACGCTCACCCCCGCCCGCCGGGCCTTGTCCGCGATGTGCCCCGCCCAGTACGCGCCCCACAGCGGCGACTCGTTGGTCTCATTGTCCATGCAGTAAAGCACGTGCGGCCGCGGCAGCGTCACCGACAGCATCCGGTCCACCAGCGCCTGCTGATAGCGCAGCAGGCGCTGGTTGTTCTCCAGCGCCGGCACGGAGCGGAAGAACGCGCTCTCCCGCTGCCCCGGGTGCGTGTCGATCCGCTCCCTCAGCCCGCTCTGCTCGGCCGTGTAGTTGATGTTATTCCGAGGGTTGAACGGGTTGTCCTGCCACGGCTCGCGCGCGAAGTCGAAGCGATCCCACACCTCGATCTGCAGCACGATCCCCCGCTCCTGGCACAGGTCCAGGCAGAGCTCGAATCGTCGCCAAAATTCCTCGCCGAAACGCTCGAGATCGTACTTGCCCGTCGCCGGGTCCTGATGAAACGGCCAGACGTCGCCCGGGTCCCGGCTGCTCATCGTGCAGCGGATGTAGTTCCCCCCGCAATCGGCCAGCAGGTCCAGGTGCTCGCGAAGGTTGCTGATCTGGAAAAGATTGTCCTCCACGCTGCCGCCGAGCAGCAGCACCGGCCGGCCCTGGTACTGCCAATAGTCCGGCCGCGTGGGCCACGGGCTGATGCACCCCGCCTCGCCGTCGTTCGCCCCCGGGGAATGTCCTTGTGAATCCGTCGATGCGGGCATGGCTACCCTCCCTCTGTCCCGGGCCGTCGCCTCAGCCGAGTGCACAACCTCACTCGGCGGCGGCGAGCAAGTGGATGATGATGGCCCTTAGGGTAGAGGAGAACGGCTCAGTCGAGCAAATCGAAGATGCTCACCGGCTTGTCCAGGCCGTCAGGATCGCTGAGCAACTGCCGGGCCGTGATGACGGGAGCGCCCGACGACTCGGACCAAAAGATCCCGTGCTGAAATCCCGGCGTCGTGCCGCCCGTAGCTTCCACAGCCGCTTCGTCCTCAGCCACCACCAGCGAAGGCGCTGACTCCGCCGGCTCATCCGCCGGGATGGACGTCGATTCCAACGCGGCCGGCTCGCTCTCCACCGGCTGCGGCTCCGCCACCGACAAGCTCTGCGCCCCCCCGGTGCCCGCCTCCGTGCCCTGCGCCACCCCCGCCGATCCTCCGCCGGTCAGGATCGCCACGAACGGATTGATGTCCTGCACGTTGATCACCCCGTCGTCCAGCGGGTCCACCTCCGTGATCGAGATCTGCGGGTACTGCTGCATGTAGGCCGGGAGGTTGGTCAACGCCAGCACGAACGGGTTGATGTCCTGCACGTTCACCACCCCGTCGCCGTTGAAGTCCCCCGGCATGGTCGCCGCCGGGTGGCTGACGTGGGTCAGGAAGATGTCCGCGTTGCTGTTGCCGTCCGGAGACACGAGGTTGGCCGCGTCGGAGTCGAAGACCGCCATCGTACCGTCGCCGTTGACCGTCGGGTTGGTGCTGTAGCCGTCGCTGTCAGGTCCGCCGGGATCGCGGCTCAGCCGCATCGTCTGCCCCGTGCTCAGCACGGTCATGAAGATGTCGTACCCGAAGTTCTCGTCCACGTCGCCGTCGACAAGATTCGACGCCAACGACTCGTACACCACCACCCCGCCGTCGCCGCTCAGCGACGGCTTGTAGCTCTGCTGATTCCCGTTCGACCCGTCCGGCGGCTGGCTGAGGCGCGTGGTCTGCCCCGTCTGCCGGTCGCGCACGAAGATGTCCGAGAAGTACGTGTCCCCCACCGGCCCGAGGTTCGTCGCCTGCGATTCGAACGCCACGTAACGCCCGTCGTCCGAGATCGACGGCGCCGAGCTCGACCCATCGCCCTCGTCCCCGCCGCTCGACACGCTCACGCGCGTCAGCGTCCCGCCCGTGCGATCGAGCACGAAGATGTCGCTCTCGAAATTCCCGTCGTCGGCCACGAGGTTGTCCGCCAGCGACTCGAACGCCACGAACCGCCCATCGGCGCTCAGCGCCGGCTTCCCGCTGGCGTCGTTGCCCTCGGCGCCGCCGACGGGGTTCACACTCACGCGCGTAGTGGTGGAGGCCTGCGTGTCAAAGAGGAACACGTCCCACGTCCCGTTGCCGTCCCCCGTCACCAGGTCCGAGGCCTGGGACATGTACGCGATGTAACGCCCGTCGGCGCTGATCGCCGCGTTGCCGCTGCGGTTGTTCGGATCGTTCCCGCCCGTGTCCCGGCTGACGCGTGAGATCGCCTGCGTCTGCCGGTCGTAGACGAACACGTCCCACGTCCCGTTGCCGTCCCCCGTCACCAGGTTCGACGCCAGCGATTCGAAGACCATGTACCGCCCGTCGGCGCTCAGCCGTGCCCCGATCGACAGATCATCCGCCTCTGAGCCGTCATGGCCCCGCGTCACCAGCGTCGTCTGGTTTGTCTGCAGGTCGCGCAGATAAAGCTGCCCCACCGGCTGGGTCACGCCCGCCGTCAGGTCCAGCGCCGTGGAGGTGAACGCCGCGTAGTGCCCGTCAGCGCTGATCGCCGGCCGCAGGCTCAGCCCGTCCGCCGCCACCCCGCCGGGCGTGAGGCTGAGCATCTCCAGGCCCGTCACCGTGCTGCTCATCAGCAGGCGCGACTCGATCGCCTCGAACGACGGTTTCCCGTCGCCGGCCAAGTCCGCTATCGCACCGCCGCCACGCCGCGAAGACTGCCGCGCCGCCGGCAACGACCGTATGCTCCGATCGACCATCGGATCAAACCCCTTTGTGTTTCGCCCCACCACACCAGGCTGTGCAGCCACCTCGATCGCCTTGCACGATCTGGGGTTAATTAAACCCCCAAAAAAAGCCCGGTCAAGGCTCCCGGACTTTTTCAGCCCCCGTCGGGCCGCCCAGCACGACCGTGCGACCTGTCCGGCCTCCCGCACGCGAAGCTGCGTCAAATAGTCCGTCTGTAACGCCTGCCCTCCGACGTCGATTCGCCGCCCTACGCTCCCCGCTCCACCGCCCGCACCAGCGACTCAGCCACCGCCCGCGGATCGTCCGCCCCACAGACCGCGCTGCTGACCGCCACCCCCCTGGCCCCCGCCGCCACCACTTCCATCACGTTGTGCGATCCGACCCCCCCGATCGCCAGGTGGGCCACCCCCGCCCCCGGAAAGTTCGCCAGGAACGCTCGCAGGTACTCCGGGCCCGCGATGAAATCCTTCTTCTTGGTCGTCGTGCTGAACATCGGCCCCACACCGCAGTAGTCCGCCCCGTCGGCCACAGCCTTCCTGGCCTGCCCGAGGTTGCCCGTGCTCACGCCGATCAACAGCCGTCGCCCAGCAATCTTGCGGGCCTCGGCGCACGGCAGATCCTCCTGCCCCAGGTGCACCCCGTCCGCCCCGGCAGTCAACGCCACATCCAACCGATCATTGATCACCACGCTGACCCCGCTCGCCCGGCACATCCCCACCAAGGCCCTCGCCCGCCGCAGGAGTTCGCTCGTCGGCAGCTCTTTCTCTCGCAATTGCAGACAGTCCGCACCTCCCTCGACCGCCGCCCGCGCCACGCCTAACCAATCGCCGCCCCGACACAGCGACTCGGTCAGCAGCACGCACAGCTTCCACTGCCGCCCCCGCCCGCTGCCGAGCATCAGGCAGAGCCTTTTCTCCAGCTCATATCCGCGATAGCGCATCGCCTCGGCCGCCGCGGCCAGCGCGGGGTCGACCGTCTTGCCGTACTCCTCGATCGCCCGCAGCGCCTCGCTCAGCCGTTTGCCCGCCGCCGTCGCCACGTCCCACGCCGACTCCCTCGCCATCTCCCCCGGAAGGCTGATCCGCGTGCCCACGTCGCCGGGTGTGTCGCGGTGCCCCATCCGGGCCGTCTCGTCGAGCCCACCGATGCTCCGCATCGCCTGCGCGAGGTCGTGCCGCAGGGCCTTGAACGCCTCGGTCAGCTCCACGTCGTCGAGCAGGAAGCGCGCCGCCTCTTCCATCACCCGCAGCGCTTCGCGCGCCCGGTTGGCGTTGGCGTCGAGGATGCGGTACAGGCCGGACATCTTGAGCACTCCCCGATCAGGTCGCCTCGGGCGGCGCCTGCCCGTTCTCCTCACGGCGGATCAGCACCAGGTTCCGCAGGTACACGTGCCACCCCGCCGCCTGCCCCAGCACACCCACCGCGTCCTTGCGCCACAGGAAGTAGATCATGAGCATCGTCGCACCGATCAGGCTCATCCACCAGAACCCCCGCGGCACCACGCTCCGCCTGGCCTTCTCGCTCGCCAGCCACTGCACGATCATCCGCCCGGTGAACAGCACCTGCCCCAAGAGCCCGAACACCACCCACAGCACCCCCGTCCAGTTCGTGATGTTCAGCAGCACGAAAAGCCTGCCCCCAAGCCGCTGTCGCTCCTGGCTCCGGGCCAGAAGCTCCACGAATTCCTGCGGGCTGAGCGTCCGTCGCCCCTCGCGCGTCGGCGCGATCACGAGGTATTGACCGTCCGAACCGTGCTCGACGATGACGTCCTGCAGCCGCAGGCTCAGGTCGATCGCCAGCTCGGCCTCGTCCGGCCGGTCCTCCAGGCTCGCCCACGCCCAGCCGGCGCTCACCCCCGCCGTGACCAGCACCGCCACGAGCATCAGACGCACGATCAGACGCCTCATGGCCGAACCTCCCGCACGTCCCACACCCGATGCCGCCGGATCATCCACCGCACCGCCAGCGTGTCCATCAGCCCCGACAGCCCCCGGTTGAGGATGCCGTACTTCGTCACCCCCGCCACGCGCGGGTGGTGGCTGGCCGGCATCTCGATCACCCGCGCCCCGAGCATCCGCGCGTAGGCCGGCATGAACCGGTGCATCCCCTTGAACATCAGCAGCATCTGCCGCGCCACCTCCGCCCGCATCACCCGCGTCGAGCAACCCGTGTCGCGGATCGTGTCGCCCAGGAGCAGCCTCCGTGTCGTCCTGCCGACCCAGCTCGAGACCTTGCGGACGAGGTTGTCCTGCCGGTGGGCCGAGCGATCGCCCTGCACGAAGTCCGCCTGGCCCTCGAGGATCTTTCCCATCATCACCGGCAGGTCAGCCGGGTCGTTCTGCAAGTCCGCGTCGAGCGTGGCCACGAACTGCCCCCGCGTCGCCTGGATCCCCGCGTGCATGGCCGCCGACTGCCCCCGCGCCGCCGGCCGGTGCAGCACGCGCACCCACGGGTGCACCCTCGCCTGCTCCAGCAGCGCCTCAAGTGTCCCATCCGTCGAACCGTCGTCGACGACGATCAGCTCCACCGCCACGCCCTTCTGCGCCACCGCCCGGTCGATCTGCTCGACCAGCGGCCGGACGTTCTCCCGCTCGTTGTGAGCCGGGACAACGATCGAGAGCAGTCCGTCGGTGCGGGGGGACGTTGTCGAGGCGTCGCGGGCGTTGGGCATGTTGACTCTTTTAGGGCGTGATCGGGGCCGTCGTCGCGGGGACCGGCTGGGTCTGGGCCGGCGGCCCGAAGTGGTAGCGCCAGACCTTCCTGCCGATCGACGCCAGTTCGCCGACCGGCTCAGCCGCCTCGGGTGACGGCGGCGACTGGTCCGAATCCGCGATGATATAAAACTCCCCGTGCTCCGCCCAGGCGTTGGCCAGCTCGCTCGCCGTGATCGTCGGCACGGTCCGCCCCAGGTAGAACAGCACACCCACGTCCACCGCCGGCCGGGCCGGCACGCCCACAACCACCGCCGCGACAGCCGTTTCCGTCTTTTCCAGCCAGAAGACCTCCTGCCCCGCCATCACGGATCGCAGCCGACCGATCTCGTCGCGCAACGGGTCGCTCGCCCACGCCCCACGTGTCAGCGGGAACGCCAGGACGCTCATCATCACCACTCCCCAGGCCGCCCAGGCCGCCAGGGCCCGCCCGGGCATGTGCCCCGCCGCCCACCGCGCCGCCAGCACCACGATCAGCAAGAGCGCCACGCTCAGCCCCGTCAGATAGATCTCCGCCCAGCGCCAGATCGTCCCCGCTGACGGCGCGTCGATCCATCCCCCGGTCCATCGCCCCGGCTCCAGCCACGCCCATGCCGCCGGCAGCAGCGACAGCACCCCCAGCAGCGCCGTGTGAGGCCAGCGCATCCACCGCCACGAACGCGGGGATCGGCCCTGCGACGCCAGCTCGATGTACCGCCAGAACAACTGACCGATCAGCACCGCCGCCGCCGCCGTCGCCGGCACCAACAGGTCCGCCTGCCGGCTCCGCCACTGGCCCGCCGCCCCGCCCGCCGCCGCGACCATCACCGCCATCACCGTCAGCCACCCCCAACCCAGGAACAGCCGCGTCCGCGTCCCCGACGACGACGTGCTTATCGGCTGCAGCAGCGCCCCGACCAGCCACAGCGTCCAGGGCAACATCGCCGCGAGCAGCGCCGCCAGCCGCCACCCCGCGTCGATCCACCCCACCGCCACGTCGTCCGTCCGCTCCCGACTCCACAGCCACCGGCTCCAGTTCTCCGGCGAGACCTCCTGCACCATCCCCGCCCACGGCAGCACCATCAGGCCCGCGATCAGCACCGCCGCCACCAGCCCCATCAGGTGCCCGACACGCCCCGGGCACAGCAGCAGGATCAGCAGCAGCGGCGCCACCACCAGCGGCACCGCCAGCAGCCCCGCCGTCAGCACCGCCGCCCCCAGGCACAGACCGCACAGCACCCACCCGACGAACTGCCTCTCGATCGACGGCGCCGGCCGCAGCGGACGGATCGCCCACGTCCCGGCCGCCACCGCCATGAGCATCAGCCCCGTGAGCATCATCGTCGGCGTGGCCAATCGCCCGTGGAAGATCAGCATCGGGCTCGAAACGCACACCAACGCCCCCATCACCGCCGCGCCCGTCCCGCCGATCGCACGCCCGATCCAGTACACCGCCGCGATCGCCGCCAACGCCCACGCCGCAGAGACCAGCCGCGCACGCAGCAGCACCTCGTGCAGCCGCGCGTGCTCGAGGTCCATCCCCCCCAGCAGCGCCCGCTGCATCCAGTGCACCGCCGGCGGCCGATCCCAGCGCGCCCGGCCGTTGAGCTGCGGCGCCAGCCGCTCAGCCAGCGACGTCGGCCCGGCACGGGGCTGCCCACGCTGCGACAGGCTCTGCATCGACACGGCCACCGTCGTCATCTCCCGCCGATCCACCGCGTCCGGCCGCCAGACGTCGATCAGCAACGGCGGCAGGGCCAGCACCAGGCAGAGCATCAGCCCCAGCCAGGCCACCAGTTTCCCCGTGCGCCCCTGCGGGATGCTCGGCACATGATCAGCCGACGGCGTCGGCGCGATCGCCGGCGGCGGGACGTTGGGTCTGCGTTGGTTGTCCGCCGGGGAAGATTGCGTCATGGCGATCCGCCTGTGTCAGACGTGAACCGATGAGTTTACCCCGCTGTCCAGCGAGCGAGAAACGGCGTCCGGGGGCGGCCCTCATGCCGCCCGCCGCGCCCGGCCGGCCGTGAACCGCTCCAGCCCCGACCGCAACTGATCCAGCGCCGCGGCCGCCCGCGCCTCGTCCTCGACCAGGCTCCGCCCTCCGAACCGGCACGCGTAGAACAGCTCCGTCAACGCCACCAACGGTCCAAACGTCTCCGGCCATTGCTCACTCAGCTCCCGCGCGTAGCTCAGCGCCGGCTGCCACACCGGCCGACGCAGACCGTGCCGCTCGAGCAGCAGCAGCGCCGCCAGGTAATGCCTCGCCTCCCGCGCCAGCCTCGCCCGTTCAGCCGCCGAGAGCCCCTCATCCCTCAACACCCGCGTCCGCCGCCGTACGTGCAACCGCCTGATCACCCCCCCCGCCAACGCCGCCAGCACCCCCCCCGCCGCCAACGCCCCCGCCAGCCCCCACGCCGTCGCCACCACCGCCGTCGCCGTCTGGACCATCCGCCTCGTCAGACGCCACGCCGTCTGCCGCACCCCCTCCGGCGTGTCGATCCCCATCGACTCGAACCACCCCATCACCCCCGCCAGCAGCCACTGGCGAGACTGCCCGTCGTACGCCACCACCAGCCGAACCCACATGAAGTCCAGGTGGTCCATCAGCTGGCGCACCTGCGTCAGCCACGTCCGCCCGCCGCGCCGGGGCGAGCTGATCTCCGACGGCGGCGTCGGGTCGAACCACCGCCACACGCCCGGCTCGGTCTCGATCTCGCACCAGGCGTGCGCGTCCGACTCACGCACCACGTAGTACTGCCCCACCGGGTTGTACTCGCTGGCCAGGTACCCCGTGATCACGCGCGCCCGCATCCCGATCGACCGTGACAACGCCGCCAGCGACGACGCGAAGATCTCGCAGTGCCCCCGCGGCCGGTCGAAAAGGAACTCCGTGATCGGCTCCCGCCCCTCGGGCGTCGGCGGTGTTTCGAGCGAGTACTCGTAGCGCGTCTGGAGATAGGTCGTCAGCGCCCGCGCGATCGCGCCGTCTCGCTCGTCATTGACCGCCTCGGGGTCGCGGTCCAGCCCCTTGTCCCGGATGATCTGCATCGCCAGCGACCGGACGCCGTCGAGGTCCGCGCGCCAGCCGCGGGCGTAGGTCTGCTCGCCCACCGATGCTTCCGACGGCAGGTCCCAGTCCGGCCGCTCCCGCCCCATCCGCTCCCCGAGCCGGTCGTAGGCCTCGAAGATCTCCGCGTCGTACCGCAGCGGAAACTGCACCGCGTACGTGATCGACCCGCGCGTCGGGCGAACGTGCATCTGCATCCGCTGGTCGAAACTGTTGAACACGAACGCCGACATCTCCGCGCTCGTCAGCCGCGTCGGCGGGAACGGCGAGAAGAGCTGCTCGCCCGCGAACCGCCTCAGCGTCACGATCGCCGTCACCCGCGGCAGACGCGCCGCCAGCGGCGCCAGCTCCGTCTCCTGCGATCCCGCCGGCAGACGCATGTCGTACCGTCGCACGCTGCGGCTGCGCAGCCACGTGCTCGTCCGCGTGTCGTATCGGTCCAGCACCGCCCCACGCAGACGCCAGACCTGACCCGAGCTCCCGAACGGCTCACCCTGGCTCTGCATCGACATCATCAGCACCGGCTCCTGGTCCGTCGGCGACGCCCCGCCCTGACCGAGCTGGATCTGGTCCACGAAACCCACCTGCGCCAGCGGCAGGATCATCGACCGCCGATCGCCGCCGATGTCGCCCGAGCGCGGCATGGCCAGGAACACCCACGCCGCCACCCCCAGCACCGTCACCCCCATCCCCAGACCCATCCGGCGCAGCGACCGCACGCTCGCGAGGTCAACCACCGCCGAGGACGCCGCCCCGGCCCCGCCGTTGCCCTCGCGACCGATCGACCGTCCGTCCCGCACCACCCCCTCGCGCGTCGAGCTGAACCCGAAGTACATCAGCGTCCAGATCGCCAGCATCGAGTACGCCGCCAGCAGCAGCCCGTAGATCAGCGAAAAACTCAGCAGGCTCGCGGCCACCATCTCGAGCATGCTCAGCACCAGCGCCATCGCGTCGTCCCGGTGGCTCCGTCGGCCCCACAACAGCAGCACCTGCAGCCCGATCATGAAATGCCCGATGCATACCACCGCATGGTCGCTCAGGAAGCGGAGCTCAACCCCTAACCACCCGATCGCCGCCAGCGCCCCGAGGTTCACCGCCCAGCGCGGGATCGCCGGCCCCTCCGCCGAGCGCGTCAACCGCCACGCCCCCGCCATCGCCGCGCCCGCGATCAGCAGCAGCCACCCGTTCCGCTCCGCGATGCTGAAGGCCAGCAGCCCCAGCATCGCTTGCGCGTACACCAGCGTCCGGTACCGACGCGTCAGGTCCATGCCGTCACCCCCTCCGGCCCGGGCGCCGCCTCGCCGTCCGTCGAGGCCTGGTTCTCGTCGGGCCACGCCCACCGCTCGATCTCCCCCGACCCGAGGGTCGGCCAGGCGCCCGACGCCGCGCCGCGCGCCGCCGCCGCGCCCGTGCCCGTGCCCCGCGTCATGCCGGGCCGGACGATCACCCCCGCCTCATCCGCCGACCCGTCCGACCGCGCCACGCCGTCGACCCGCCCCGGCCGCACCACCGCCAGCACCTCCAGCAGCGCGTCGCGATGGGCCGCGCTCGACCGCGCCGGCAGACGCCGCGCCGGCTCACCCCGAACCTCCAGACCCACCGCCACGCCCCTTTCGTGCGCGTCGTGCACCAAGGAACCGGCCAGACTCACCGCGTCCTCCACCCACCGCGACCACGCTTGCTCCGGACCGTCCGCCGTCGCGTCGAGGTCCAGCACCACCGTCAGCCGCGACGTCCGCGGCCGCGTCATCTCCCGCGCCAGCAACCGGCCCGTCCTGGCCGACCGCTTCCAGTCGATCAGCCGCACGCTCTGACCCGGCCGGTACTCGCGGATGCCGTAGAAATCCTGGTCCCCGCCCGCCTGATCCGACGCCGACTGCCCCAGCCGCGCCTGCTGACGAAGCCGCCGCAACGCCGCCGGCCGCAACCGGCGCAGCCGCGGAAGCACCACCACCGTCGCCGGCCGCGACACCCGCCGCACCGCCCGCAGGATCCCCAGCGGAAAGCTCGTGCTGACCTCGATCCCGTCGAGATCGAGCAGCCCGCGCGTCTCGGCCACCGCCGGCGCCGCCACGCTCACTTCCTGTCCCGGCCCGACGTGCAGCAGCCACGCCGACGCCAACCGGGCCCGGGCCCGCGGCGTCTGGTCCCCCGGCGTCGTCGTCGACTCACCAGCCTCCTCGATCACCACATTGAACCCACCCAACCACCGGCCGCGGCTCCGCACGCGATAGCGCAGCAGCATCGGCCGACCGCAGACCGCCCGCCGCGGGGCCACCCGCTCGATCTCCAGTTTTCTCAGACCCGACCACGCCCACGCCGCCGAGATGACCAGCGCCCCGACCTGCAGCCCGAAGAACCAGAAGATCAGGTTCGCCTGCGTGTTGACCGCCCCGAGCAGCGTCAGCAGGGCCACCACCCCGTACGCCTTGCCGCTGGGCCCGATCTGGATCCGCTGGCGGCTCATGCCCACGCCCCGTGTTGGCCAATGCTCGCGACGATCCGCCCGGCTAGTCGAACGCCGGCATGTCCCGCATCGTCTGACGCAGCAGGTCCACGTTCAGCGTCCCCTTGTTCCCCGGCTCGAGTGTCACCAGCACCACCTTCTTGCTCGAGGGCAGCTTCATCACCTTCCACTGCGGCTCGAACCCCTCGCGGTAAACCAGCAGCCCCACCTCATACTCGAGCAGCCCCGCCCCGATCTTGTCCACCGGCGCCGCGAACCGCCCCTGGTCGTCCGTCTTGTACGCCCCCAACCGCTCAGGGTTGCCCGAGTGCGGGTCGATCGTTACCTCGATCACCGCCCCGGCCAGCCCGTAACGCTCGACGTCCTTGATCTGCTTATCCCCCGGCTCGAGCACCGCCATACCGCCCGGCCGGCCCTCGATCACCAGCCCACGGATGCCCGGCTTGGCGCACCCCGTCGCGACGACGCACATCGCCAGCAACGCCACGCCCAGCGCCCGGCCCGTCGCGGCCCTCCACGCTGCTCCGTCACGCCATTTCGCCGTGCTCATCGCCATGGATCCTTTCTGCCCTGGGGCCTGAACGCCCGTTCAACCCTCGGCGGGCGGCTTCGCCGTCTGCCCCCCCGCCTCCTGGACCTTCGCGGCCGACCCGCCCTGCGGCGGCGCCCCGACTTGGGGCAGGTCCTCGAGGTTCGCCAGCCCGAACACCTCTAGGAACGTCCGCGTCGTCCCGTAGAGCATGGGCCGGCCGAGCTCCTGCGCCCGCCCGACGATCTTGATCAGCCGCCGGTCCATCAGCCAGCGGATCACCTCCCCGCTGGCCACCCCCCGGATCGCCTCGACCTGCGCCCGCAGCGCCGGCTGCTTGTACGCGATGATCGCCAGCGTCTCGAGCGCCGCCGGCGTCAGACGCGTCTGCTGCCGGCTCTTGTTCAGCGCCGCCAGCACCCCCGCGAACCGCGGCAGCGTCATCACCTGCCACCCCCCCGCCACCTGCTCGATCCGGAACGATCGGCCGGTCTGTTCATACACCTCGTTGAGCTGCTCGACCGCCTTGCCCACCGCGCCCGACGTCGCCCCGACCGCCTCGGCCAGTTTCGCCGACGTCAGCGCTCGGTCGCTGGCCAAGAGCGCCGCCTCGACCAACAGGGGCAACTCCTCCGCCGAAATCTCGCCGGCCGACGACTCCGGCCGCTCCTGCGACTCGGACGTTTCGGGGGCGGACGCTTCCTGCGACGGTGTGGCGGGCACGGATCCCATCGGCGTATTGTAAACGCTTATCGCCCGCCCGTCTGCGCTCGTGTCGCGGACAGCCGCAAGTGCTTGGACGCTGATTCGATGGACGGGACCGACGCCGCTCTACGCCAGGGCGCTTCCCTTGCGCATTTTGACCATCTGCGGCTGCAGGCTCTTGCCCGGGCAGATCGTCGGCTTGAGCTCCCGGTGGGTATAGACGCGCTTGATCGGCACCTTGTACTGACGCATCAGCGACCGCAGCACGTCCACCACCGTCACCATCTGAGACGAGCTGGGCTTCTGCTGCTCGAAGTTGCCCAGCAGCATCACCCCGACGTTGTTCTCGTTGTTCTGCTGAACGTGGGCCCCCTGGTAGCGGACGTCCCGGCCCTGCCAGACACGGCCGGCCCGGTCGATGACGTAGTGATAGCCGATGTCCGCCCACCCCTTGCCGACGTGCGCCCGGCGGATCGACTCGAGCCGCTCAGCCGTCTCGCCCGTGCCGGTGAACCACACCGGCGTCCAGCCCTCGTGGTGAACGGTGATGCGATGGACCCCGCCCATGGGGTTGAGCCGGCTCGCAATCGGGCCCGTGCGGGTCCACTGGCCCCGGGTCAGCACCGGCAGGCCCAGACCCGCCGTAGCGGCCGCCGACGGAGCCGGATGGGCCGACGCGCTCGACGGATAAGGGGGGCTGGCCGCCTGGCTCGCCCGCTGCCACGGCGCGACCGTGGCCGGCCCGGTGGGGATCGGCCGACCCGCGAGCGAGGGCCACTCCGGCCCGGGACGCGAGCGGCCGGAGGTCGCGCCGTCGCCGGCACAGCCGGCAATCAGCAGCGCCGCACTCCCCAGCAGAAATTCCCTGCGAGAAGAATCCATTGCGTCTTACCTAGTTCGAGGCTTGCGGACTTCCCCCCCGCCGGGGGCACGACCGTTATTTTATACACATCGGCCGGCCGGTGGAGGGCTATCGAGATTTTTGTACGACCAGGCCCGGCTGGCTGCTTCTCGACCCCCCAAGCCCTCGCTCGCGTCTTGATCCCCTGCGCGTCCCATAAAATGCCCCCTGGCGGGCCTGTCAAGCCTCGTGCCGGTCGTCCGTCCGAGCCGGCCTCTGCCAGCTCGGTCCGGCGACACATCGCCGGCTCGCACAAACACAACGGATCATTTCACGCCAAGTCATTCAACCCCTTGTGAAAAAAAAGAGCGGCGACCCTGGGGCCGCCGCTCTGCATCAGTGATCGGGATGCCCGCCGATGGGCGGACTTCCTTGGGTCCGGGTGCTTACCGACCCAGAAGCTGCAGCACGGACGACGGACGGTTGTTGGCGATGGCCAACGTGTTCGTCGCGGCGCTGACGAGGATCTGGGCACGGGTCATCTCGGCCGTCTCGGCCGCGAAGTCCGTGTC
>JADZET010000105.1 GCA_020850375.1 Phycisphaeraceae bacterium
ACGGTGAACTCGGTGACTGGGACTAAGTCGTAACAAGGTAGCCGTAGGGGAACCTGCGGCTGGATCACCTCCTTTCTAAGGGATACCTTAGATCCGATCGTGTCTGGACCGTTGAAAGGCGGGAAGGGCGCGACGGGGTGTCGGGCCTCGGCGGAAGCTGGGGCCTTGGGCCTGGTGTCACAGCCGGGCCCGCAGACAGCTCGGGCGGAGCGATCCGCATCGGTAGGTCAGCTCAATCTCGTTCCGTGAACGCGGCGCCCGTCTAGAACTCGATGCTGGGCAACCAGGATCGGGGGCTGGATGGACGCCAAAGTACGGGATAACGTCACGGCGACGTGACGCGAAGTTTTCCCAACTGTTTACTTGTCAGGGATCTGCATCCCGGCCCCGGAAGGGGGAGGGGTGGCGGGTCGAGACAAAACGAAGTTGTTTTTGGACGCTCTGGCGAAAGCTGGAGCGTTTTTTTTTTGCTGCGCGGGGGTGGTGGGGTAGGGAGAGAGGTATGGCGGGGTGGCCGCGGCGGGGACGCCGCGGCTCGCGAGGGGGGTGACAGATTCCGGATGAGATCGAGGCGAATGACGTTGTGGCGGAGGTGGGAGCGATTTTTATCGCGCGCGGGGGACGGCGGGTGGAAAGGTGGATCTGGCGAGAAAAAACACGGACGCGTGGGGGTGCCGGATTGTTCATCAAATGCCTCTTTTTTACGATGTTCATCTGGGTTAAAATGCTTGCCGTGCCCTGTCGCGTGACTCAGGCACTTCGCAATGGTCGTCTCGGCTGCTTCTCTGGAGGAGAGAACCATGAAACGCGCGTTACTCGGTGTCGTTGCGCTTGCAGCGCTGGTGCTTGGTCAGGTCGTCGATGGTCAGTTGGTCGAGTGGCCTGTTGAGGCTGGGGGGAATGGTCATTGGTATCAGGCGGTGCTCTTGACTGAGTCGGTGAGTTGGCAGGATGCGAAGGTGCTCGCGGAGAACGCGGGCGGGTATCTCGCGACGCTTACTTCGCAGGCGGAGAATGATTTTGTGTTTGGGTTGGTGCAGGGTGAGGGGTTCTGGGAGCCGTCGCCGATGAGCGGCTCTGTGTCAACCGGCCCTTGGCTTGGAGGGTATCAGATACAGGGATCGGAGGAACCCGCGGGCGGCTGGGTGTGGGTAACGGGGGAAGTGTGGGACTACACCAACTGGTCTGACAACCCAGCGAGCCATGAGCCAAACAACGTCTTCGATCATGAGGACTTCCTACAGTTCTCGTTCTTCTACGACCACGATGGCATGTGGAATGACCTGCCAAATGACACGACCTTGACTCCGGCAAGCTACATCGTTGAGTGGAGTAACCCTGTTCCGGAGCCGAGGGGTTGGGCGATCATCGGTGGCGGATGTTTGGTGGCGTTCGGTAGGCGGGCGAGGAAAGCGTAGGGCAATGCATAGCAGGGGGCGAGGAGGGAGAGAGGTTCGGGGGGTGGCCGCGACGGGGACGTCGCGGCTCGCGAGGAGGGCGTGGGAGTTCGCGGGTGGGGCGCGGGGGTAGAGATTATGTCAGGCGTTGGCGAGCGACGTAATTCAGGGCGTTGTTTAGGTATCGTTCGTCGTGGATCGGGCGGGTGGAGCCACCCTTGGCCCACCAGCGCGTGGGGGGAGCGACGCCATCGGGAGAGAGTTCTGCGGGGAGTGGGGTGATTCGGGGGGGCCGCGTCGGGGACGACGCGGCTCGCGGGGGGGAGAAGAAGGGAAATCGGCGGTGAGGAGTTGGGTGAGCCAACGCTTGAGGAGCTGGCGGACTTGGTGGCCATGGATATCGGTGGGGATATCGAGAATGATGTGGATGTGGTCGGGTTGCGCGGCGGCGAGGCGATAGAGCCATCGGCCACGCTGGCAGAGAAGGGGGAGTTGAGATTCGATCAGGCGACGCTGGGGAGGTGTTAGATAGACGGGCGGCGTGGTGAGGCGGGATCGCTCGGCGTTCTGCCGGGGTGGATCGGAGGGTTCGAAGGGTTGGCCGACCTGGTTGCGGCGGCGATCGACGGTGGGCAGGTCGCTGCCGTGGAGACGTGAGCCGTAGGTGCCGAAGGTGATGTGCCAGGGGGTGAACGGGGGGGAAGACATGTTAGGGATGATCGAGGGAATTGAGGGGGATGTCCAGGGGTGGAGTTGGGGGGTGCCGATGCGGGGGAGGGAGCGTGAAGGGTTGTTTGGGGGGTGGCCGCGACGGGGACGTCGCGGCTCGCGGGGACGCGGGGGCGCGGGGGGCGGCGCAGGCGGGGGTCAGCGGGGTTTCTTTTTCTTGACCTCGCCGTAGCGGAGGGGGAGGCATTGTCGGCAGCGGGGGAGGACGGGGGGGAAGAGCAATCCGTAGCGAGTGTGGAGGAGGCGTTCTTCTTCACTGCCGGGGGCGTTGGGGCGGCGGGCGCGGAGGGAGTTGAGGTAGAGGTGGGCGAGCAGGGCGTCGTGGTATTCCTGTTTGAGGCAGAGAGGTAAGAAAAGCTTCAAACATTTCCGGCGGCAGTGGGGGCAGACGAAGAAGTGCTGGGCGAGGCGGGGGTGGAGCTGCCACTTCTCGAGGCGCAGGGTGGCGGACCAGTTGCGCTCGAGGGGGAGGATTTTGAATTGGAGGGGAGGGGGGGTGAGAGCAGTTGAACAGTTGAGCAGTTGAGCGGCGGCCTTGGGAGGCCGCGGAGGCCGCAGGGCGTTGG
>JADZET010000106.1 GCA_020850375.1 Phycisphaeraceae bacterium
AGGGTGAGCGTCTGCGTGCGGGGGTTCATCTCCACCTGCTGAGCATGAGCGAGGTCATAAGTCAGCAGCGCAATCAGGTCCTGCTCCCAGGCGGGCCGAGCGTTCTCCATCACGGTCAGCGCCCGAGCCTGGCGGTTGAGGCTGACGGTGACGTTCAGCGCCGTGAGCATGAGCAGGCTCAGCAGCACGGTCGCCCCGAGGACCTCCAAGAGGGTAAAGCCATGTGGGCGTCGCCTCATGGTCGCCCCCCTAGGCCGTGAGATGACCAGGCCATCGCCTGGGCGCCGGCGTCGGGCTTGTCTTCCCGTTCTGGCGTATTGGCCGGCTCTTTTTCCATGGAGTCCTTCACGGGCAGGACCACATCCAGCGTGATCAGCGGCCGCGCCGTGTCGGGCACGCTTCCGGGGGTGTTTGCGTGGGACCGATCGTCGAAGATCTCAAGCCGGACGACCTGCCCGCCGATCGCTTCGACTTCTCGATTTTCGATCGTGTGTGTTTGCCAACGCAGGGCCTGTGCCTCGAGGCGGCCGGAGGACTCGCGGGGGAAACTCATGGAGGCTTCATCCGCAGGCTCGGGTTCCGAGGCGTGAGGCGATGACGAAGAAGCGGTCTGGGTGCCCGCGAGACGCCACCACCTGGTCAGCAGCTGATCCGCTGCGTCGGCCGCCTCGAGTCGACGGTTCGCCACCGCCGCTTGGCGCGTGGCGTTGGCCCGCGCGGCCAGGATGCCGGCCAGCAACGTGGCGACGAGCACCAGGCTGCCGAGCACCTCCACCAGTGTCAGACCCGTTCGTCTGTCACTGCCGGGGGGGAGCGAAGATGTGCGTGACGGTGTTCTCATTGGTCGGTGTGGTGACCTGGCCGGTCAGGCCGGCGACAAGGATCCATTGCTCCTTGGGGGTTGAGCTGGGGCCGGGGGCTTCAACGATCCGCAGGGCGTAAGAGGGTGTGAAGGCCGCATGACTCTGCATCGCGAATGCACCTGCGGGGGTGCAGGGCAGAGCGACCTGGCTGGAGAAGAGCGTCTGATCGGGCGTGACGATCCGTTCGATCCGTGGCGAATCGCTGAGCGTGACCTGATCGATCACCCGACGAGGCTCAACCCCCACGTCGATGGCCTGCACGACCTGCTCATCGAGGTTGAAGAGCAGCTGAACCGGTCGTCCCAGCGATGAGGCCTCCCGACGAGCGGCGGCGTCCAGAGCGATCAGCCCTCCCGCTGCCTGCCGAAGGTCCGCGATCCGCCGGGTTGCCCTGAATGACGCGACCGCCACCGAGGCCAGCAGCCCCGTCAGGAGCAGGACGGCCAGCAGTTCCAGCAGCGTGAATCCGTGGCGACGATGCGGCACAGGAACCTCCGGCAATCCATCTAAATCATGGCGTCGCGGTACCTGAACCGCTTGATGACGCGGCGCGTAACTCGGCACTGTTCAGGTCCTGGTCCGCCCCCGTGCCGCCCTCGCGGCCGTCGGCGCCGTAGCAGAGGATCTCGTACGGCCGATCGTCCCGGCCGGGGCTCAGATACTGGTACGGCCGGCCCCAGGGATCCGTGGGCACCTGATCGATCAGCGGTTCGGTGATCTGGTCGTTCGTCTGCACGAGCGCCTGCAGGCCCTCTTCGTTGGTGGGGTACCGGCCCGTGACGCCATAGAACGTTTCCACCGCGCCGCGCAGGGTCGAGATCTCGAGTTTGGCCGTGTTCTGCCGGCCGCGGATGAGGTAGCTCCGCACGTTGATGGTTACCACGCTGGCCAACAGGCCGATCAGCACCAGCACGACCATCATCTCGACCAGGGAGAAGCCGGCAGAGGATTTCACCACGGAGATCACGGAGGACACGGAGCAAGACACTCGAGGACGAGCATTCATTTCCCTTACCCGGCAGTGGCATGCAACAGATAAATGTCTTGTTTCTCTATATCTATTCATAGTCTTGTCTCCGTGCATCTCTCTGTGTCCTCCGTGATCTCCGTGGTAAATCCTTCTTCTCACAGCACGTTGCCCGCCTCGAGCATCGGTAGCACGGTGGCGAAGGCGATCAAGCCCACCACCACCACCATCGCCAGGATCAAGAGCGGCTCGAGCACGGCGTTGAGCCTCGCCGCCGCGACGGCCACCTGTTGGTCGTATTCCTGGGCCAGTTCGTCGAGCATCTCTTCAAGGCGTCCCGACTGCTGGCCGACGGCGAAGACCTGCACCACCACCGGCCCGAAGGCTCGCTGGTCTGACAGGGCCTCGCCGATGTCGCGCCCGGCCGCTACGGCTTGGCCGGCCTGATCCAGGGCCTCGCGGATGAGCTGATTCGACGTTGACGTCGCGGCCGTCTTCGCGGCGTCGAGGAAGACGATGCCGCTGCGCATCAGCTCGGCGATGATCATGGCGATGCGGGCGATGGCCTGTTTACGCACGACTTCGCCCAGGATCGGCGTGCGCAGGAGCAGCCAGTCCCATGCCCGCCGGCCGCGCCCTTGGGGGTTGCGAAGCACCGCGGTGAAGCCCACCGCCAGCCCGGCGGCGATCAGCAGCAGCAGCCACCACCAGCCCAGGAGGAAATCGCTGGCGTGCTTGACCAGGCGGGTCACCCCCGGGATGGGTTGGCCGGCCTCGACCAAGCCCTCGAGCAGACGTGGCACCACCACCGTCATCAGGAACACCGACACCCCCGCCGCCATCGTCAGCACGATCGCCGGGTAGATCAGCGCCGTGGCCAGCTTCCCCCGGAACAGCGCCCACCGCCCCCGGAAGACGGCCAGGCGCTTGAGCGACACGTCCAGCGCTCCGGCGTTCTGACCCACCTCAGCCAGACTCACGCAGTAGGCATCGAAGACATCCGGCCGCTGCCGCATGGCGTCGGCCAAACTATGCCCCTCGGCGATCGAGTCGCGCAGTTGCAGCAGAACCCCCCTGAAGGAACCCTGGTGCTGTTTGAGGATCGTGTCCAGCGCCTCGATCAGCGGCATGCCGACGGTCAACAGCGTGGCCAGTTCCCGGACGAACGTCGTCACGCGGTGGGCCGGCTGACGGCGCAAGCGCAGTGATGCCAGAGCGGTCCGCCATCCCCGTGCGGACCTCGCTTGAGCCAACGGCTCAACCGCCACCACGGTCAGGCCGCGAGCACGCAGCAGGTCGCGGGCCGCACGCGGCGTGTCGGCCAGGATCGTCCCCGTGGCCGTGGACGCGTCAACTTCCCAGGCTTGGTACGTAAAGACGGGCACACGCTTCTCCGTTAACCTCGATGGCTGTCAACTCGACCGCATCGTCACGCGCAGCACTTCCTCGGCCGTCGTCACACCGGCGAGGATCTTGGCCAACCCGTCATCGCGCATGGACTGCATGCCGTGTTCGAGGGCGGCCGCCTGGATCTCCGCCGCCGTGGCGCGCTGCTGCACGCACCGGCGGACCGATTCATCGACCGCCAGGAGTTCAAACACGCCCACGCGACCTCGATAGCCTGTGTTCCTGCAGCGCTCGCACCCCACTCCCCGGCGGAGGTGCGCCGCCTCATGGTCGCTGATGCCGAAATCCAGCCGCTCAAACTCCTGCGGCATCGGTATGCACGTCTGGCCGCAGTTCGGACACACGCGTCGGACCAGTCGTTGTGCCAGCACGCCCACGAGCGAGCTGGCCGCGAGGTAGGCCTCGATCCCCAGGTCCAAGAGGCGTGTCACGGCGCTGGCCGCGTCATTCGTGTGCAGCGTCGAGAAGACCAGGTGCCCCGTCAGGGCCGATTGAATGGCCATCGCGGCCGTCTCCTGGTCGCGGACCTCGCCGACCATGATGATGTCCGGATCCTGACGCAAGACGCTCCGCAGGCCACTGGCGAAGGTCATGCCCTTCTTCGTATTGATCTGCGTCTGGCTCACCCCCGGAAGTTGATATTCAATCGGGTCTTCGAGGGTGATGACGTTGCGGGCCGTGCTGTTGATCTCCTGCAATGCGGCGTAGAGCGTCGTGGTCTTGCCGCTGCCGGTCGGGCCGGTGACCAGGATTAGCCCATGCTCGACGGTGATGAGGCTGCGGAAGCGTTCGAGTGTTGTGGCGTTCATGCCCAGCTGCTGAAGGCTTAGGAGCTTGGAGCTCTTGTCCAAGAGTCGGATCACCAGCCGTTCGCCGAAGGCCCCCGGCAGCGAGGCGATGCGCAGGTCGATGATTCGGTCGCCCACCGCCACGGTCGCTCGCCCATCCTGCGGCAGGCGCTTCTCGGCAATGTTCATTCCCCCCATGACCTTGACGCGGCTGAGCACTTCCTCCTGCAAAGCCTTGGGCAGCTCGTAGGCGTTAAAGAGCATCCCATCGATGCGCAGACGCACGATCAGCCGGTCCTCGTAGGGCTGTACATGCACGTCCGAGGCCTCCTGCCGCACAGCCTCAAAGAGAATCAGGTTGACGAGCTTGATCACCGGCGCCCGCGTGGCCACGTCGAGCAGATCCTCACGCTGATGGAGCGCGGCGATCTCCTCGGCCATGTCCTTGGCGTCCAGACGCGCGATCATTGCCTGGGCCTGTTCACCACGATGCTGATAGGCCGCGTTGATCGCCGCCTGGATCGCAGCCACCGGGGCGAGCACAGGCACGACGGGCTTGTTCAGCCAGCGGGCGACAATCTCCAAAGGCTCGAGGTCGTCCCACCGCGCCACGGCTACCAGCATCCGGCCGTTCTCACCAGCCAAACCCAGCAGGACGTGCTGACGGGCGAAGGCGATAGGGACTTTCTCCACGAAGCTCGCCGACGCCGGCCGATCGGCAAGGTCCTGGACGTACTGAATCCCCGCGGCCTCGGCGATGGAGCGTGCGATCGATGCCTCATCTAACCCCTTCTGCCGCGCGACCGCCAGGGGGGATTGATCGATCTCGCTGTTGTCTGAGGTCATCGCCGTCTCGGGCAGTGTTACACCTACCCGTTGAGCTTGCGTCCGCAGCGATCGAATCAGCTTGTCCTGAAGCTCCTGCATGGCACGACCTCTTCAGAGCTTCCATCGCATTGAGATAAACCCTCTTCGATCCAACACATGATCCAACAACTACTGACTCCTGCATCCTGAACTTATCCACCATTTGCGCCCTGCCGTGGTTTGTTGCATACTCTCGGGCATGAGACCCATCGGCACCGCTTCCCAACTCGAGGCCCGCCGCCGCAGGGCCGTGG
>JADZET010000107.1 GCA_020850375.1 Phycisphaeraceae bacterium
ATCCCCTTGCCCAGTCCGCTCATCACCGTGCCGACGACCGCCACGTACCGATGCCGTCCGCGCTGGTACCCGGGGGGCACGGGGCTGAAGAACTCCGAGCTCTGGGTTTTATGTCCAGCCTCGGCCAGCAGTTCCTGAATGGACGGATTCCCGCCTCTTGGCCGAGCTTCGGCCGAGTCGGCGGTGGGGGCATGGCTGGCTTTGGGGGTATCCGCGTGGGAGTCGCGTGAGCTGTCTGATTTGGAGGGCATAACCGACCGTACCGCGCCGACGACCTTTATTCAAGCCGCGCCGCAAGGCGCCGCACCTTCCGCTCAACGGTTCCCCCGCTCACCCGTTCAACGATCCCCGTCGCAAATCCCTCTTGCCCGACGCACCGACCTCCTTCATACTCATGACCATCTTGTCGTCTCTTGCCGAGCCGGCGTCACCGCCATCGCTTCTTCCCTGACGCCCGCCCACGACGCATCGACCCTTGTCCCTTCCAGGAGCCCATCATGTCCAGCACCCCCACCTTCATGCCTCCTACCGTTCCCAATCTCGCCTCCCCCGCCCCCCAATCCTCCTGGCCCACCGTCCTGGGCGTCATCGGCCTGGTCCTGGGCATCCTCGGCGGCCTTGGCTACCTCTGCGGCGCCCTCTGGCCCCTGATCGCCCCCTGGATGCAGCAGCACATGCCCGCTGACGCCGCCTCAGACATCCCCCCCACACCCGTCATCTCCATCGTGATCGCCATCGTCAGCCTCATCCTGAGCATCCTGCTCTGCGTCGCCGCCACGCGCCTGCTCCAGCGCCGCCTCGCCGCCGTCAAGCTCTGGCGGACCTGGGCCTGGCTCAAGATCGTCGCCCTCATCGTCGGCATGGCCCTGTCCATCCCCATCCAGATCGAGGCCATGCGCCAAGCCGCCGCCGGCCAGACCACCCAGCCCTCGCCCATGTCCGAACAGACCCTCACCATCATCGCCGTCGGCGGCGCCGCGCTCGGCCTGGTCGTCTTCCTGATCCTGCCCGTCTTCGCCCTGATCTGGTTCAACCGCGAAAAGATCCGCCAAGAGACCGCCCTCTGGCCGTAAACCCTCCACCGAACCGCCACACGCCGCCCTCCCTCAGCCGCTCCCGGACGTTCCCGCATGCGTTGCCCCCAATGCGACTACCGCCTCTGGAACCTCACCACCCGCGCCTGCCCCGAGTGCGGCCGACCCTTCAAACCCACCGACTTTGAGTTCCTCCCTCACACCGTCGCCTTCTGCTGCCCCCACTGCGACCAGCCCTACTACGGCCAGAGCGACAAGGGCCACCTCATCCCCCCCGAGTTCGACTGCGTCCAGTGCGGCCGGCGCCTCCACATGGACCAGATGGTCCTCCGACCCGCCCCCGGCCTCGAGGAAGAGCAGACCAGCGCCGTCGTCAATCCCTGGTTCGACCCTCGCCACACACGTTTTTTCCGTCGCTACCTCGCCGCCCTCTGGCAAGGTTTCGCCCACCCCGGCCTAGCCGTCGAGGGCGTCCCCCCCGATGCCTCACGCCTCCGCGCCACCGCCTATCTCTGCCTCAACTTCGGCCTCTTCCTCGCGATCAGCGCCCTGTTCATCATCCTCGCCGTCCAGATCGTCTCCCTCTTCTCTCGCGGCCGGATCAATGACCCGGAGGACTTGATCCTCGTTCCCATCTTCACCATCCTCGTCTGTGTCCTCGCCGGCCTGCTCGGCTCAATCATCTGGAGCCTGACCCTCCACGGCACCCTGTACCTGCTCCGCTGCCGACCCACGCGTTCCCTCCACCACACTTACACCGCCCTGGCCATGACCAGCGGTGTCCACGCCCTGACCGTCGCCCCCCTGTGCGGACCCTACCTCGCCTCCCTGACCTTCCCCGCCTGGCTCATCCTGACCGTCATCGCCGTCCATCGCACTCAACGCACACCCGCCGTCCGCACCGCCCTGGCCGCCCTGACCTTGCCCCTGCTTCTGACCCTGGCCCTCGGCGCCGCCGGCCTCTGGGCCACTTATCAAGTCGCGAATCACGGCCGTTATTTGCACACGAAGTCAGTCGCCTACGCGCTCGCGCATCATGGCTTGACCCACCACGGCCAGCTCCCTGCGCACGCCATTGCGCTGGTCATGGACCAGTCGCTCAACCCTCACGACCTGATCGCCCCCGGCTCCAAGACCACCCTCGCGACCATCCCCGTCGGCTCGACCACCCTCGACCAGTTCATCAAGCTTTCTCCCGCCGACCAACAATCCCAAGCCGCTTCCGCCATCGCCTTCCTGCCTCCCGACGTCGTCGCCCACCGTCTGGGCGACTTCGTCTTCACCTACCACGGCATGAACCTTTCCACCGCCCCGTCCGACGCCTGGATCGTCATCTCCTACTACGATTCCACCATCAATAAAAACTTCCCCCACACCTTCTACGCCGCCTGTGTCGACGGCCACATCCAGACGCTCAACCACAACACCTTCTCCAGCGAACTCCAGGCCCAGAACCAGCTCAGAGCCAAAGCCGGCCTGCCCCCGCTGCCCGATCCCCGATTCATCCGCCACGGCCTGCCCATGTCGGCCTCACTCACACCGCCCAACTTTCCCGCCACCCAACCCCACTCACCCTGATCCTCTCCCAAGACCCGCCCATGCGCTGCCCCCAATGCGACTACCGCCTCTGGAACCTCACCACCCGCGCCTGCCCCGAGTGCGGCCGACCCTTCAAACCCACCGACTTTGAGTTCCTCCCCCACACCGTCGCCTTCTGCTGCCCCCACTGCGACCAGCCCTACTACGGCCAGAGCGACAAGGGCCACCTCATCCCCCCCGAGTTCGACTGCGTCCGGTGCGGCCGGCGCCTCCACATGGACCAGATGGTCCTCCGACCCGCCCCCGGCCTCGAAGAGGAGCAGACCTCCACCCCCATCAACCCCTGGTTCATGCCGGGCAAAACCAGCTTCTTCCGCCGCTACTTCGCCGCACTCTGGCAGAGCATCGCTCACCCCGGCCGCGCCGCCGAGGGCGTACCCGCCGACGCCAGATGGTGGCGCAGCGCCCTGTTCCTGAGCCTGAACTTCTGCCTCTTCCTCGCCGTCGGCATGCTGTTCTTCGTGCTGGCGATGACGGCCCTGCTGACCATGGCCCCGCCGCCCCGCGGCCGGGGCATGTCCGGCGTCATGGTCATCTTCCTCGTGCCCGCCGCGACCGTCCTCGCCGGCGCCGTCGGCAGCCAAATCGTCGCCCTGCTCTGGGGCGGATCCATCCACGGCATGCTCCACCTCCTCCGCTGCCGACCGCGACACCCCTTCAAACGCACCTACGACGCCCTGGCCCTGACCAGCGGCGTCCACGTCCTGACCGCCGTCCCCTGCTGCGGCCTCTACCTCTCCGTCCCCACCACCCTGGCCTGGATCGTCACCACCACCATCGCCCTGCTGCGCGTCCAGCGAACCCCCGCCCTCCGCACCACCCTCGCCACCCTCGCACTGCCCCTGGCCGTCGCCGCCGTCCTGGTCTCGGCAGGCCTCTGGATCAACTCGCTCGCCACCGGCAGTCAACGCAGCTCGAACACCCGCACGGTCGCTCACGAACTACAGACCTACGCCTCGAGCCACCAAGGCCGCGGCCCCGCCCACGCCATCGAGATGATCCAGACCGGCAACCTCTCGCCCTTCTCCCTGACCACCCTCGGCTCGCGGCCGACCATCGCGGCCGTCCCCGTCGCCTCCGCCACCCTCTTGGACTTCACGAGCCTCTCACCCGCCGAGCAACAGCTCCAGGCCGCCGCCGCCACCGCCTACCTCCCCGCCGACGTCATCGCCCACCGCCTGGGTGACTACGTCTTCGTCCACCACGGCCTGGACTTCGCCACCGCCCCGCACGACGCCTGGGCCGTCATCTGGTCCCCCAACCCCGACCACGCCAAGAGGCCCAGCCGCCGCTACTACGTCGGCCGCATCGACGGCTCCGTCGAGGAGTTCAACGACCAGACCTTCCCCCAAGAGCTCCAACAGCAGAACCAACTCCGCGCCGCCCTGGGCCTCGCCCCCCTGCCCGATCCCCAGACCATCACCCACGCGCTGCCCGCCTCCGCCTCCAACGCCCCGCCCAACTACGCCGCCACCCAGCCGCAAGCGCCTTGAGTCACGCCATCGTCAAATATCCTTGCGAGTGTCCTACCGCTTCCGCTTCCCCGCCCCTGCCGCCTTCCGCCCCTGATTCCACCTCCTCACAAACTCTTCATACTGCTCCGGCGTGTCGATCCCGTGGTGCCGAACATCCGCCTTGACCACCGCGATCGCGTATCCGTGCTCGAGCGCCCGAAGCTGCTCGAGCTTCTCAGCCTCCTCCAACGGCGTCGGCGCCAGCGTCACGTACTTGCCCAGAAAATCCCGCCGGTACGCGTACAACCCCGGGTGCTTGAGCGGCTTCACCGCCCCCGTGCCGTCCCGATCGCACGGGATCAGCGACCGCGAGAAATACATGGCCAGCCCGCGCTGATTCACCACCACCTTGACGATATTCCGGTCGGCCGGATCCTCGTCCGGCGCGAAGTCGCTCGCCAGCGTCGCCATCGGCGCCTCGGGGTGCGCCTCGAGCCCCTCGATCAGCGCGTCGATCACCCCCGGATCGACCTCCGGCTCATCCCCCTGCACGTTCACCACGATCTCCGGCAGATCACCGCCCATCTGATGCGGCAGCGTCCCCGAAAGCTCCCCCGGCAGCTCCGCCGTCGGCGAGCGCGTCGCCAGCGTCTCGACCACCTCCGCGATCCGGCTCGTCCCGTTGGGGTGATCGCTCCGCGTCATCACCGCCTCCCCGCCGATCCCCACCACCGCGTCATAGATCCGCGGGTCGTCCGTCGCCACGATCACCCGCCCCACCCGCTTGGCCTGCCCCACCCGCTCGATCACGTGCTGGATCAGTGGCTTGCCCGTCCTGTCCGCCAACGGCTTGCCCGGGAAACGCGTCGACCCGTACCGCGCCGGGATCACCGCCAGCGCCTGCTTCGAGGCGTGCACCGGCGGATGAAGCGCTCCCGCGCTGCCGCTGCTTCGCTTGGACATCATCACACCCCCGTTCAGCCGGCCTTGGAAAGCTCATCCACCAGCGACCGCAGACCGTCGATGCGATCCTTGATGTCCCGGAACCGGATGTCCGTCTGCAGGATCTTCGAGGCGATCTTCTGCGCCTCCTTCGCCAGCTCGATCGACTTGTCCACCCTCGCTGACTTCTCCAACGCGTCCATCAGATGATACCGAAGCTCCAGGCCGATCTTGTCGTCCTCGATCGGGTACCCGCTGATCGCCTCACGCAGCGTGTCCACCGCCTCCTGATGCCACCCCTTCGTCGAGTAGCACACCCCCAGGTACAGCAGCGACTGCACCCGGTTCTTCGCGTCCGCCCGCGCCTCCTGGAACGCCGCGATCGCGTCGTCGAACTTCCCGAACGCCATCAACCGCCTTCCCAGCTGGTACCGCAGGCTCAGGTCCGTCGGGTAATTCTTCACCCGTTCCGTGTACTCGCCCAGCTCGAACTTCAGCAGCTGCGCCGTGAGCTCCTTGTACTTCGCCGTCGCCTCGGCGTCCGATGGGTTGGCCTTGAGCTTGTCGCGCAGCGCCCGCAGCTTGCGGTTGCTCTGCCGAATGATCACGTCCCCGCTGCGCACCTTGTACCGATACTGCCCCGTCCGCTCGAAGGCCTCACGCAGCAGCTTGACCGCCTCGCCCTCGTCGGCCTCCTCGTTGGTCTGGATCAGCGCATTGACCAGCTTGTCCAGACGGTCCGGCTCCTCGGGCTTCTCGCCGTACTCCCGACGCAGCCGGTCGATCAGCTCCTCCTGCACGCTCCCCGTCCGCACCAGCGCGTCCTGCTGCTCGAGCGCCCGCTGCTTCTCCGCGTCACGGACCATCCGCCGGTACCCGCCCTCCTGCCCGCCCGCATCGCCGTACGCCCCCGTTGTCAGCGTCGCCTCGGCCTCGAGATTCTTGAGCTCATCGAGCAGCTTCGCGTCGTCCGGCCGCAACGCCAGCGCGTACTTGCACGCCTCGACCGCCTTCTCATAGATCCCCGCCTCGGCGAACAGGTCCCGCGCCTGGATGAACACCTTCTCCGTCGTCTTGCGGTTGCCCCGCCCGAACTTGATCACCATCTCCCCGATCCAGAACACGAACTCCTCCATGTGCAGATCGGGCTCCGCCTTGAGCGCCGCCACCGCCTTCTCCATCACCTCGAGCATCAGCGACAGATTCAGCGGGTCCTTGCTCCAGACCCTCTCGGCGTCGAGAAACTTGCTCACCGGGTCCTTGCCCGTCGACTTCATCCGTTCGCCCAGCCCCGCCGGCTTGCCCCCGCCGACCTTGTACTTCTCCGCCACCTCACGCAACGCCTCGTGCTTGGCCATGTTGTCCGGCTCATGCCGCAGACCGTCGACGTACAGGCTGATCGCGTACTCGTAGTTGCGAGCGTCCGCCACCGTCTGCGCGTGCTCGAAGAACCGCCTCGCCTTGGCCGGGTTGCGCTCGAACTTGCCGTCCCCCGCCCCGGCGTCGCTCCCGCCGCCGTCGCCGGAGCCCGGGCCCTCGCCCTTGCCACCGCGCTTAAAAAAGTTCAATGCCATGAACGCTCCTCGAACCACAAATTCTGGAGATTGGCGCCCCGCGCCGCTGCCTCGCCCCTGGGCCCGAGGTCATCAACCACTTCATCCATGAACCGGACCCACCCGGGCAACGCCCACGGGCCCGCGGAAGTTATTATAGCGTAACCCTATCTCCCGCACAGCCATGCGCGGGCTGGGACAGTGTCATGGCCCCCCTACCCGGGCCACGAACCCGCAAGCCCGCCTCCCCCCGAAAGGAACCCCCCCTTGCCCCTGAACCTCACCATCCACGGCGCCGCCGGACGCATGGGCCGACGCCTCATCGCCCTCGCCCCTGAAGTCCCCGACCTTCACCTCGTCGGCGCCGTCGAGTTCCAGGGCAGCCCCAACCTCGGCGCCGACGCCGGAACGCTCGCCGGCCTCGAACCCCTGGGCATCCCCCTCAAGCCCCACCTCGACCCCCGACCCGACGTCGTCATCGACTTCTCCTCCCCCGCAGGCGCCCTCGCCCTGATCGACCACTGCGTCAAAAACCGCATCGCCCTGGTCATCGGCACCACCGGCCTGGGCACGGTCGACCACGCCGCCATCGACCAGGCCGCCAAGTCCATCCCCATCCTCCAAGCCGCCAACATGTCCCTCGGCGTCAACCTCCTGATCGCCCTCGTCGGCAGGGTCGCCGCCCAGCTCGGCGACGACTACGACATCGAGATCGTCGAGTCCCACCCCCGCGTCAAACAAGACGCCCCCGCCGGCACCGCCCTCGCCCTCGCCCAGGCCATCTGCGACGCCACCGGCAAGAGCATGCAGCACGACCTCGTCCACGGCCGACACGGC
Organism: Phycisphaeraceae bacterium; assembly: GCA_020850375.1. Next base: position 7,420 of record JADZET010000107.1, read on the forward strand.
GAAGACGCCACCCGCCGACGGGGCTCCATCGGCATGCACGCCCTGCGCCAGGGTGACGTCGTCGGCCGCCACACCGTCACCTACACCACCCTCGGCGAGGAAATCCAGATCCAACACAACGCCTCGACCCGCGACGTCTTCGCCCGCGGCGCCCTGCGCGCCGCCGCCTGGCTCGCCAAGAAATCCCCCGGCCGCTACACCATGGCCCACGTCCTGGGACTCTGACGTCTAACCACCCTGACACCAACGGTAGGGCACGCATCCTGCGTGCCATCCCCTCCACGCCTACTTAACGCCCACCCGCCGCCGCATCCCCTCCGACCACGCCCACACCCCATCGCCCCGCCCCGCCAGCTCCCCCACCTCACCCAACCCCAGGCGCCCCAGCACCCGCCGCCCCAATTCCTCAATCCCAACCCCCGTCGCCGCACTAACCCCCATCAGCGTCTGCTCTTCAATCCCGAAGTCCGCCACCGCCCCCTCGTCCGCCAACTGATCCACCTTATTGACCACCCACACATCCGGCCGGCGCGGCAACCGCGCCACCTCCGGCCAATCCGTCCTCGGATCGCGCATCGCCACCACCACCTCCGCCCCCGCGATCACCCCGCGCGCCAGCTCCATCGCCGCCGCCTCGATCGGATCCTCCGTCTCGCGCAGCCCCGGCGTGTCCAGCCACCGCACCACCACCCCATCGATCGCGGCTAAACCCCCTACCCAATCCCGCGTCGTCCCCGGCAGGTCCGCCACCAGGCTCGCCGACCGACCCAGCATCCGATTCCCCAGCGTGCTCTTGCCCACGTTCGGCCGACCCACCACCACCACCGTCGCCGGCTCAATGAGCTGATCCAGCACCCGCGACCGCGCCAGAATCGCCTCGACCGACTCCCGCTCCCCCACCGGCTTCCTCAACCACGCCCGCCACCGCCCCGGCTGCGCCAACAGCAGATCAATCGCCGCCGGACTCGCCGCCCGCGCCACCCCCGCCAGCGCCTCCGCCTCGATCTCGTCCTCCGCCTCCGGGTACACCACCGCCGGGTCCGCCTCCGCCGCGACCGTCACCCCCAACTCCATCAGCCGATCCGTGAGCTTCCGCACCACGCGCAGCCCCCCATGCGGCATGATCTGCACCCAATCCTCCCGCAACGCCACGCCTAAACCCTGGTCCACCCCCGCCAGCGAAACCACCCGCAACCTCCCCGGCTCCCCCAGCCAACCCCCCACCCCCGTCAACTTCTCCAGCACTCCGACCGCGCCCGCTCCATGCAACTGCATCACCGCCACCGCCCCGGGATTCGGCGCCGTCGTCAACACCAGCCATGGCGGACTCATCGACATACCACACGCAACAATGACAGCCAGGCCTGCTCTGGAAACCTCCTTCGCCCCTGTCGAGTCATCTTACATCACCGTCCGCCCTTCCACGGATGGCGCCGCCGACGCCCCTGCCGTCCTCCCCAAGGCCGAAAAAGGGGATATCAAGATGGGACACTGCAAAACGTCCGCCCCCCCGAGCCCCCTCGATCCCTCTGGTCTTCTGCAGAGCCGGAATGTCCCCTCTTCCTCTCCCGTTCTCACTGCCAGTTGAATGGTGTGCCGCATCGCTTGAATAGAATCGGCACTGATAGTTCTTCCGCAGGGCTGAGCCGCAGCTACGGCAGCGCTTCGTCGTAGTTTTCGCGCAGCCACCGTGATAGGTATTCGGTGTAAACTTCTGCACCTCGTTTGACCATATGGCCGTAGTCGACAAAGTACGTATCCGGCATATCGAGTTCGCTGGCGCGGGTGATCACTGATACCTCGATGTTATCGCCCTGCGCAGCCAAGTCCGTGAGCACGTCCTGGAAGGCGACATCTGCTACGGCTCCGCGCACGTCCGGAAGGAGATCGATAAACGCATCCCGATGGGGGGGAGAGACCAGCGCCACCGCCACGTTGTCCTCGCTGGCCATCTTGATCACTCGCCTCAGATACTCATATCCAGTCGTCTGTTTCATGCGACCCGCGACGAACCCTCCGTAGGCACGCTCCAGGTCCGCCTTCAGTTCGATCTCAGGTTCGCCGAGTTCGGGATCGTCAGTGCGCCAGACGACACGGCCGTCATCGCCGATCGGAGCGCTGCGGTCGGCGCTCAAAACCATCTCCTTGGCTAGCCGGCCTAGCGGCTTGCGCGCATCGAAGGTGCGCCACAGCCATCCCGCCACAAGTGAGGATTTCAGCTGCCGATCGGGATAAGACAACCGATCCTGCAGCGAAGCAAAGCGGCGATAGCGTTCGGAGATAGCGCGGTCGTCATTGAGCTGCCACTCTTCCACAGCGAGCACGACAAGATTCGCCTTGCGCATCGTGTCGCGATTGCGCTCGTATAGCACGAAGGAATCGAACGGTTCGCCGGCGGTGACGCTGAGGTTAAGCACCTCGCCGCGCTCCAGCCCGAGTTCCTGCTCCATCACGATCGGGATGACGGCGTCGCGTGTTCGGCTATTGCCGAGAACGATGACGACCGGGTCGCCGGCGGGTTTGATCACCTTGTCTTCGAGCACATCGATGATGCCCGAGGGGCTCTTGGGGAACTTCGACCACAGCCATTCCTGGCGCGCAAACCCCACCTCGACAACCGTGAGCAGCGCCAGGCAGAACAGTGCGCCGCCGGGGCGCAGGCCGCGCAGGTCGAATGATCTAAAACTGGAAGTAGATGAATGGGACATCGTCTTCGACTCGAATAAGGATGAGGAGAAGGATCATACCGGTGTAGACCAGGCCGCGCACCACCCAAGGCCAGGAGAGCATCACAGTGTGATCGCGGCGAAGGAACTGGGGTATGTCGATGAAGAGAAGGAGGGCTGTCATTCCCATCGGCAAAACAAGATCGCGCGGGGAGATGGCGGTGATATCGCGCAGGGTCAGAATGCCGCGCAGTACGTCGAAGGCGTTACCTAAGTTGGTAGCGCGGAAAAAGACCCAGGTCAGCAGCACGATGGGGAAGGTGATGAGCCAAGCAATGGCCGCACGCCCCCAGTCACCTGCGGACTCCAGTCGCGGCACATCGGGGCATTTCTTGTCGCGCAGGTAGAGCTTGTGGATTACGAGCGCCAAGCCGTGAATCCCACCCCAGACGACGAAAGTCCACGCGGCCCCGTGCCAAAGCCCGCCCAGAAGCATAGTGAGCATCAGGTTGCGGTAGACGAACCAGGTCGGTCCGCGATTGCCGCCGAGGGGAATATAGAGATAGTCGCGCAGCCAGGTGCTGAGCGAGATATGCCAGCGTCGCCAGAAGACGGTGATGTTGGTGGAGAAGTAGGGGTGGTTGAAGTTCTCCATCAATTCGACGCCGAGCATGCGGGATGTGCCGCGGGCGATGTCGGAGTATCCCGCGAAGTCACCGTAGATCTGCAGGGCAAAGAGGAATACGCCGCGCACGAGCATCGGGGCAGAGAGCGCGCCCGGGTTGGCGAAGACGGCGTCGACCTCGCCGGCCACCACATCGGCGATAGCGACCTTGCGCACCAGCCCGATTAGGATGAGCAGTGCGCCGGAGGCGAGCATGTGGGCGTCGGCCAGGCGCGGCCGGGTGAACTGGGGAATCAGATGCTGCGCGCGTTCGATCGGCCCCGCCACGAGCTGCGGAAAGAACGCCACGTACAGGCCGAACACCAACGGATCTCGCGTCGGCTCCATGCGACCGCGATACACGTCGATCGTGTACGCCATCGTCTGAAATGTATAAAAGCTGATGCCGACCGGCAGCACGATGCTGAGGACCGGCATGTGGGCTTCGAAGCCGACGGACTCCAACAACACCACCGCAGAGTCCACGAAGAAGTTGAAGTACTTGAAGAAACCCAGAATGCCCAGGTTGCTGAAGAGGCTGACCAGCAGCAGCAGCTTCCTACGTCGAGGCGAAGCGCTCGGCATGAAGAGCGCGACGGTGTAATCCACCACCGTCGAGATCCACAGAAGCGACAGGAAGCGCCAGTCCCACGCACCGTAGAAGATATAGGACGCCATCAGCAGCAGCACGTTCTGACCACGCATGCCCAGCAGATGGTAAAGCAGGAACACCACCAGAAAGAAGAAGCCGAACTCCCAGGTATTGAAGAGCATCCGGATCTCCGCGCCGGCAGAGGAAAAAGGGCTCTACACATTCCCTCCCCCCTCACTGAACCACCTTCGAGAAAGAAATGGTATCAGACACCCCTATCCTGTGCACCCGTCGAAACGCTACTCCCCCCGTCCCGATTCCCCCACCCCCAGCGCCACCGCAATCCCCCGCAGCGTCAGCTCCGGCACGATCCGATCCACGAAGTCGCACTGCTCAAACAGCACCTGCGCATCCCCACCCGTCGCCACCACCATCGGAAACGTCCCCGCCACCTCCGCGTACTGCTCGACCAGTTCCCGCACCATCCCCCGCAGCCCATAAAACGCCGCCGTCCGCATCGCCTCCGTCGTGTTATGACCGATCGGCTCCTCCGGCGGCGCAAACTTCACCTCCGGCAACAACGCCGTCCGCTGATGCAGGCTGTCCAGCATCAACTGCGCCCCCGGCCCGATCGCTCCCCCGTGGAATGTCCCCGCCCCGTCCACGAAATCCACCGTGATCGCCGTCCCCGCGTCCACCACCACCACCGCCTGCTTGAGCACGTCATACGCCGCCGCCGCGCTCAGCAAACGATCCTGCCCCACGATCGCCTCGTGATCCACCTGCCTCCCGATCGGGATCGCCACGTCCTCCTCCACCCGCAGCACCAGCCCCTTCCACCGCTGGGCCAACAATGCCAACACCTTCTCCTCCACCGGCGGATTCACCGACGCCACCACCGCCGGCACGTCCGCCGCCTCCACGTCCTCCGACAGCCGCTCAGCCATCTCCGCCACCGCCGCCGCGAACTTCCCCGGCTCACTATTCGCCACCGCCGACGTGTGCGTCATCTGCCCCTTGAGGAACAGCCCCAACTGCGTCCGCGTGTTCCCCACGCTCACCGCCAGAAGGTCAACCAGTGCATTCATGACGCGGCTCCAACGGCGGGCGACCTCTTGTCCAGTTTCTTCCAGCAGGCTTCGAGCAGCTCCGACAAACCCAATCCCGTCGCGCTGCTGATCGCCAACGGTTTCTGCCCGATCTGCCCCGCCACAAGCTCCACCGCCGCCTGATGATCTTCTTCCCCCGGCCCAGCCAGGTCCAGCTTCGTCAGCACCACGACCTCCGGCTTCCCCGCCAGCGTCGGCGAGTACTGTTCCAGCTCCCGCCGAACCACCCGGTAATTCTCCGCCGGCGTCGACCCGTCGCTCGGCTCAAGCTCCAACAGATGCACCAGCAGCCCCGTCCGCTCCACGTGCCGCAGGAACCGCATGCCCAATCCATGCCCCTCGTGCGCCCCCTCGATCAATCCCGGGATGTCCGCGATCACGATCCGCCGGTGCCCCGTCAGCTCCGCGATCCCCAGGTTCGGCTCGAGCGTCGTGAACGGATAGTCCGCGATCTTCGGCCGAGCCCGCGAGACCTTCGACAGCAGCGTGCTCTTGCCCGCGTTGGGCTTGCCCACCAGACCCACGTCCGCGATCAGTTTCAGCTCCAGCCGCAGCGCCACCTCCACCGCCGGCTCACCCCGCGTGAACTCACGCGGCGTCTGGTTCGTCGCGCTCTTGAAGTGCTCGTTCCCCCACCCCCCCTTGCCCCCCCCCGCCACCTCGAACCGCTGCCCCGGCTGCGCCAGGTCCACGATCAACTCCGCCGTCGCCTCGTTGTACACCAGCGTCCCCGGCGGCAGATCAATGACCAGGTCCTCCCCGTCGTGCCCCGTCATCTGCTTGTCCCCGCCCGGCTCCCCGTCGGTCGCCGTCCAGTGATGCCGCCCCGCGAAGTCCAAGAGCGTGTCCAGCCCCGGCCGCGCGTGCAGGATCACGTCCCCGCCCTTGCCCCCATTGCCCCCGTTGGGCCCCCCGCGCGGGATGTACTTCTCACGCCGGAAGCTGACGCGCCCGTCACCCCCCTTGCCGCTGCGGACCACGATGGATGCCGAGTCGATGAACATGGCGGACCGCTCGAGTAGAAAAGAAAGACCAAAGAAAAAGGGCGCTTGTCGCGCCCTGGTTTTGCGAAGTAGAACCTCGTCAGCGTCGCCCGATCCGCCCCAGGGCGGCCGACCTCACGCCGACTTCGACCGCACGTGCACCCGACGGCCCTGGAACTCCACCACCCCGTCGCTCATCGCGAAGAGGGTGTTGTCCCGGCCGATCCCCACCTGAAAGCCGGGCTTGAACGGCGTCCCGCACTGGCGGACGATGATGTTCCCCGACACCACGGTCTGGCCCCCGTAGATCTTCACGCCCCGGAACTGAGCGTTGGAGTCCCGGCCGTTCTTGGTGCTGCCTTGGCCTTTCTTATGTGCCATGATCGCAATCCTTTATCTAGCGAGGGCCCCGTCGCGGCCTGGGGCGAGCCATGCATTATAACAACCGCCTCTTACCCGGCAACCGGGGCGCCCGCCGGCCGGATCTCGTCCACCGGCCGCCAACCCGTCTCCTTCTCGATCTGACCGATGTCCACCACGCTGTCACCCTCGAGCTCCTTGCGGTGCGGCACCCCCGGGAAGAACCGCTTGGCCATCTCCGCCGCCGTCCACCCCAGCGTGTTCTGCGGCCCGACCGGAAAGTAGATCCGAAACCCCGTCAGCCCCGCCCGCAGGATCGCCAGGATCAGCCGCGCCGCATCCTCATAAGAAAGATACGCGCACGCCTCGTCCAGCGACTCCCAGGGCCGCGGCTGCCGGTACGACCCCCGCCGCAGCACCTCGATGTCCCCC